>SVQL01000024.1 GCA_015065365.1 Oscillospiraceae bacterium
AAAGGAGGCGCTCTCACGCGGTGCTGACGAAATAATCTTCATAGGCGGACTTTCGGGCAGGCTCGACCACACGTTATCAAATATTTCAATACTTGCAGAGCTTTGGAAGGCGCGTGTTCACGCTGTTATGACGGACGGACGCAACAGAGTGCGCTATCTTAACTCCTCAAGCACGCTTATAGCTAAAAGTCAGTTTAAATACGTATCTGTTATCGCCATTTCCGAAAAGCTCAAGGGTGTAAGCATTGAAGGCTGTAAATATCCGCTTAAAAACGCGACTATCACCCGCGCTAACCAGTATGCCGTATCAAACGAGCTTGACGGCAACTGCGCCCTCATTTCCCTGAAAAAGGGAGAGTGTCTTATTATTGAGAGTAAGGATAACTAACAAAAACTTTCAGAACGGTATCTGTAATACAGTACGTGGAGATAATATATGAAGCTATCATCTTTTTTGCACTTTGCCGCCTTTGGCGTTAAAACAATTCTTTTAAAAAAAGAATCTCCGATTCTTGGAACTGTAATCGTAACCGACAAATGTAATCTGCATTGTAAGCATTGCTCCGTAAACAACATCACGGCAATCGTACATCCGTATAACCAAATTCGCCAAGAAATGCAGCAGCTGTACGGTATGGGGGTGCGAATTTTATTCTTCTGCGGCGGTGAAACATTCCTTTGGAGGGACGGTAAACGCACGCTCAGAGATTTGGTCATTGAGGCAAAAAGCATGGGCTTTCTCATCGTCAACGTCGTTACAAACGGTACGTTCCCTATTGATCTGCCCGAAGCAGATTTGATTCTTCTTAGCTTAGATGGAGATAAGCAGCGTCACAATGAAATTCGCGGTGATACCTACGATAGCATAATGGAGAATATCAAAAATGCTACGTCTGACAATATCTGCTTCTATATGGCTATCAATCAAATCAACAAAGACTACGTGCGTGACGTATGCTTGACTGCCCGTGACACCAAAAACGTCCGTGCCGTATCGTTCAATTTTCACACACCGTATCCCGACACAAAGGAATTGGCATTGAGCAAAGAAGAAAAAGCCAAGTGCTGTGATACGATAACGCAAATGATGAGGGATGGCGCACCTGTTTTTAATCTGAAAAGCGCATTTCCTTATCTCATCGAAAACCGATTTCCCACACCCTGTTATCAGTGCGTTGTGATAGAAAACGGGAAGCTATCTACCTGCGGTCGCTGTATAGACGTTCCGGGACTTTGCGATGAGTGCGGATACTTCTTTGTTGCTGAATATACGCTTCTGTTCAGAGGGAACCTAAAAATAATCCTTGAGATGCTTCATACATACTTGAAGTACATTTAATAGTTATATGAGTTTTATTACAAGCTTAACAAGAATGCGGCTTACCCGAACAGTACAGCCATTTACGTTCAAAAACGAATATGACCAAGAGCTGCCGTTTGCAGAGTGCGAAAACCTTGGACTATACGTCCATATTCCTTTTTGCAAAAGCATATGCAACTTTTGCCCTTATTGCAAGGTAAGATATTCCGCTGAGCTATGCGACAGGTACATAGATTGCTTGATTGAAGAAATAAACCTTGTGGGTAGCCAACACGCAGGGCGTAAAAAAGTAAGCAGCCTATATTTTGGCGGTGGGACACCCGCACTAGCGGCAAATCGTATAAAGGAAATTGTCGATGCCTTAAATGATCACTTTATCATCACAGAGGGGATTGGCTTGGAGCTTCATCCTGACAACGTGAACGTAGAAGTGTTGCGAATTTTGAAGGATGCGGGCGTAACAAAAATCAGCATCGGGATTCAGTCATTCTGTGATAAGTATCAGAAAATTCTCGGCAGAAAGAAAATTGATACCGCAGAAATGACGTCTGCCTTGTCGGCTGTTCCTTTTGAAACTGTTTCCATGGACTTCATTTTTGCTCTACCCGAGCAAACCTATGACGATTTAAAATCCGACATTGACACAGCTTTTTCATTAGGTGCAAATCACGTTGCCATATATCCGTTTATTGATTTTACCTTTACAGAAAGTCCTGTTGCCGCAATGCCTAAAAAAGATAAACGAGAATTGTTGGATGCTATCACGCAATATTGCATGGAAAAAGGATATTCGCGCAGCTCCATTTGGACGTTCTCAAGCGAGCCCGAGGCAAGCTACTCATCTATGACCAGAGATAACTTTCTTGGCTTCGGTTGTTCTGCCACAAGCTTATTCAAAGAACAATTTAAAATCAATACGTTCGACGTGGCAGCTTACTGCCAAAGAATTTCTTCAGGAAAGCTCGCCACATCTTTGACAATTCGTTTTACTAAGAGACAGAGAATGATTTACTGGCTGTTCTGGACCGCATACAGTACAAGAGTAAGCACAAGTGATTTTGAAAAATTCTTTGGTGTGCCGCTTAAAAAAATGTACGGATTTGAGCTTTGGGTTGCAAAACGGTTAGGATTTATCAAGGAGCACGACGGCACTTATGAGATGACGCTAAAGGGTGCTTTTTACTATCATTACTACGAAAATTTTTACACACTGTCTTATATTGATAAGATGTGGGGTATCATGCGAAAGGAAGCCTTCCCTGAGCGTATCGAATTGTAAAAAAGCGGAACAGGCATGAGTGAAATCATGCCTGTTCGCTAAAATTATATATTTTTGATTTATGACCACCGTTTAAAACGGTGATTTTTTTATCAGTTCTTGTTTTCAGAGCAGAACTGCTCTACTATTTCAGATTCACTGAACTTTTGACGCTTTCCGCAAACTATCTGATAGGTCTCGTGTCCCTTACCCGCGAGCAGGATTATATCACCCTTGCGCGAGTTCTCAAGCGCGTAAAGTATTGCCTCGCGTCTGTCGGGAATAGCGATATACGGACAGCTGTCTGCCGAGAAATAGGAAGCTATTTCACCTATTATAGCGCTCGGCGACTCGTTATCGGGGTTGTCCGAGGTGAGGATACAGAAGTCCGCATCTCTCGAAGCCACAAGTCCAAGCTCCGCGCGGCGCATCTTAGTACGTCCGCCGATCGAGCCGAACAGGCAAACGAGTCTTGTGGGGTTATATACTCTGAGTGCAGAGAGCGCCGCCTTAAGGCTTACGCCGTTGTGCGCGTAA
The DNA here is from genome assembly GCA_015065365.1 of Oscillospiraceae bacterium. GTDB lineage: Bacteria > Bacillota > Clostridia > Oscillospirales > CAG-272 > HGM12713. The sequence goes on from SVQL01000024.1 coordinate 3,117, forward strand.
TCTATTACTACGGTCGCTCCAGACGGAAGCTCATGAGTTTCAAATCTTCCTTTAACACGTATATGGCGCATTGTTTTGGTTATCTTGCCCTCGGGAAGTCCAAGATATTTGCATACAGCAATCGCCGTAAGCGCGTTATAAACGCTGAATTCTCCGGGGAACGAGAGCGCAACGGGAAATGTTTTTCCGTCGTTCGTGCACTCAAAGCTTACGCCGATATTTCCGGGAGAACGGAAGTACGTTATAGAGTCTGCCCTGTAATCGGCATCGTTACCGACAGAAATACCAGATTTCTTGCATCCCGTTCCGCCCACGACTGACAACGCATATTCATCGTCCGCATTATATACGACGTAATCAGCACCATAGCTTGTAAACAACGTTCTCTTGCAGTTCTTATAATCCGCGAAATCGGGATGCTCAAACTCACCGATATGGTCTGGCGAGAGATTAGTAAACACCGCCACCTTAAATTTAATTCCGTGAACTCTTGCCATCTTGAGCGCCTGCGAAGAAACCTCCATAACAAGCGTTTTCACTCCACAATCAAGCATCTTTCTCATATGCTCGTGAAGATCGTAGCTCTCGGGAGTCGTATTCAGCGTACTGAACTGATAATCAAGATAACTTACTCCGTTAGAGCCGATATATCCCGTAGGTATGCCGCTTTCGTTGAGAATATTATATATGAGCAACGACGTAGTAGTCTTTCCCTTTGTTCCCGTTATTCCTATCACGGTCATCTCATCGGCAGGATTACCGAAAAAATATGCCGAAAGCTTGGCAAGCGCAATTCGAGTATCGGACGTGATAACGACGAACGAGTCATCGGGCACACGAATTCTTTTTTCGGATACGAAAATTCGGCAACCGCAAGCATACGCCGCCTTTGCAAAATCGTGTCCGTCGGAATGCGCTCCCGATATGCACACGAACATCGAGCCCTCGCCCGCCTTTCTTGAGTCACAGCAAAGCGTGTCGACGGTGACGTTTTCCGCGTCAATACCCGATCTGTTTATTATTTCCTTATAGTCAATAACGCCTAAAAGCTCTGATAAAAGCATTTTTTACTTCCTTTCTCGCCCATATTTATATCCTGAAGCTCATTAGCTCCTCGTTAAAACCAACGGGCTCCTTCCCGCATGCTCTTATTGAGGAATATGCAAGCACCTCGAGTGAATCTACGTAAATTCGGCTATCCAACTCTCCGTTTCGTTTAAGGAGAGACAGCTCCGTGCACCCAAGCACGAGTCTTTCGCATCCACGTGACATAAGCGACTCGGCTACTCGACCAAAGCCTTCCATATCCGGAGCAATTCCCTTTTTTATTTGTTCATATATTACGTCTGATATTATTCTCTGCCCGTCTGCATCGGGAACTAAACAATCTATTCCGGCCATTCCAAAAATTTTGCTGTAAGAGCCGGATGCAACAGTCCCCTCGGTTGCAAGTATTCCTACGCGGCGTATTCCCGTGCGCTTACAGAAAATTGCCGTCTGACGAACGATATTTATTATCGGAACTGCCGAATCTTCGCTTATGCTATCATAAAAATAGTGAGCCGTGTTACAGGGTATTGCAATCACGTCAGCGCCCGCGCCCACAAGCCTCGCTATCTCGCTTTTCATAATTGGTAAAGGGTTGTCCAACGATTTACCGAGAATAAAATCGGTTCTGTCAGGTGTGTCTGCGCGCGAGGAGATCAATATATTAAGGTGCTCCTGATCGGTAAGCGCATAGGTATGAGAGGTAAGCATTTCGTAAAAATACACACTCGACATAGGACCGAGTCCACCGAGAATGCCAAGTGTTTTTCCGCTATCGCGCATTCTTATTCCCTCTCTTTCAATCACCAAATTATATATTTACATTCGAGCACACTTTTGTTCAAAGCCACTGTCCTTTCATAGTGCGACTTGCGCGAGTAGAGAAAATGCATCGAATCCTCGCACATGTCCGCAAGGTCACAAAGCTGCTCGCAAACAAGCCTCTCGTTTTCAGTTTCAACAAGCTGCCAAAATGACACCCACGAAAAAACGTATCCGAAAATACTTTTTTTAGCATCACAAATAACACAAGCCCGACCGTCCCGAAGCATCATTTTAAGTGCCAACATTCTCGCTGAAAAACAGTCTCCGACAATTACAGCAACAGCGCCTGAAGAAAGCGCTTGCCTTGCTCTTTCGCACCTCATTCAATCCTCCAAGACCCACCAATAAACAAATGTATACATAATAATTATATCACAAAACACCCGATTTGTCAAAGGTAAAACAAAAAAAGTAAGTTACAAAACGAATATTTTTGAATTTTTTTCCTTTACTATTGAAAAAATACATGTTTTTGTTTATAATATTCTATATAGCAACGATTTTTCAGAGGTGTTTATGAAACGCGAAAAAATATATAGGCTCTTTTCTCGAATGCCAACGCTCACAACCGAAAGACTTTTGCTTCGTCCTATGAGCACACTTGACGCATACGATATGTACGAATATTCCTGCCGCGAGGATTTGACTGAATATCTTTTATGGTCGCCTCATCCCTCGGTTTCTTACACGCGGGATTATCTTGCATACGTAGAAAGTCGCTATGCTACCTGCGATTTTTATGACTGGGCAGTAACTCTGCAAAGTAGTGGCAAAATGATTGGAACTGTTGGGTTTACAAAAATTGATGCGCCGCATAATTCCGCTGAGATCGGCTACGTCATCAATCCCGAATATCACCGTCTGGGCCTCGGTTTTGAAGCGGCAGAGCGCATCGTCGCTTTCGGTTTTGAGAAGCTGGAGCTGCACAGAATTGAAGCAAAATTTATGAAGGGTAACGACTCCTCTCTTCACGTTATGGAAAAGCTTGGAATGACGTTTGAGGGATACCACCGAGACAGTATGCTCGTTAAAGGCTCGTACCGCACAATAGGATACTGCTCTATACTTAAAGAAGAATACGAAAAAAATAAGACCGTGTAAAAATACCGTCGGTAATTCTACCGACGGTATTTTTTATATCCCCACAAAGCTTGCCTCACGTAAAGCGTGCCAAAGAGCGGACAAATCAGCCTCTGTATTAAATGCACCAATACTTGCCCGCACTGCTCCGCCATCGGGTGTTCCGAGCGTACTGTGTGCAAGAGCAGCGCAATGATATCCACCTCGAGTACAGATACCCTTGGAATTAAGATATGCGGCGCATAACTCCGAAGATACATTATCAATATTAAAAAGCACCGTTCCTCCTTCATATTGCGGCGCATAAACGCTTACCCCTCGTAAGCTGCCAAGCATATCGGTAAGTCGCCTGCCCAGCCTTTTCTCCTCTGCGCCTATTTTATCAATTCCGTAGCTGTCAAGCCACTTTAGTGATGCATAAAGTCCTGCTATTGACGGTACTGCAACAGTACCTGCTTCATACCGTTCGGGCGATTGCATTGACATTTCTCCGCTAAGTGAATCCATTCCGTTTCCACCCTCCACCAGAGTATCAAGCACCGTTGTCTTGCCCAAAATCACAGCTCCGCTTCCCTGAGGTCCGTAAAGTCCTTTATGCCCCGGCAGACAAAGCGCATCAATATTCATTCTTTCTATATCTATTGGAACGTGTCCTGCCGACTGCGCACCGTCTACCGCAAAGAAAATACCAAGACGCTTACAAAGTGCTCCGATATCTGCTATCGGCAAAATCTCCGAGCAAATATTTGAACCGTATATGCAAAACACCATTTTCGTATTGGGACGAACAAGTCTTGCTATTGACTGACATATACTCTCAGGATTTTGCCCATAATGACAGGTATAGGTATCGAATATTTCGTACTCTATAACTCCCTGCTGAGCGAGCTTATATATAGGACGGAATACGGCGTTGTGCTCCATATCAGAGATTATAACGTGGTCTCCATGCTTCAAAATTCCCTTTATAACCGCATTTATACCGTACGTAGCATTTGGCATAAAAAATACCCTATCTGCATCTGACGCACCGAAAATTTTTGCCAAAAGCTCTCTGCACTCATACACACGCTCCGCCGCCATGAGAGAAAGCGTGTGCGCGCCTCTTCCGGGATTTCCCGCATAAGTAAGCATACACCGCCTTACCTCCTCAATAACGCTCAAAGGCTTTGGAAATGTAGTCGCGGCGTTATCAAGATATATCATTCATCCGTCCTCCATGATTTGACGTTTATTCCCGCCGTCAAAAGCACGGATTTGACGTTTTCTTTTTGATTACATGAAAAGCTTACTCCCCAAATACAGCCGCGTGCTCCCGCAGGATCAATTTTGATTATACTTGATGGAATTGCCGCATTAGCAAGCGCACGACTAGCCTTTTGAGCGCCAGTCAGCGTACCCATTACGGCAGAGCAGCTCCTATATTCATATCTTTTTTTATCCGTCATGATTAAACACCTCCTTCACGGTTATTATATGCCGTTGTCGAAAAAGGTGTACGAAAAAGCGAAGCCGCCCTCGATTTTTGAGGGCGGCTTCGCCTATAAGAACGAAAATTACTTAGTGGGCTCTAATGCGGGAGCCTCAACCTTCTTTTCCTTCTTTTCCTTCTTTTCCTTCTTTGCAGAAGGCTTAACGTAGTCGATAAGCTTTACAATAGCCATCTCTGCTCCGTCACCTCTACGGGGACCAAGCTTATAGATCTGCGTATATCCACCGTTGCGCTCTGCGTACAGGGGAGCAAGCTCAACGAACACCTTCGTTACAACCTCTTCCTTGGTGATGTATGCAAGTGCTGCACGGCGGCTTGCAAGAGTATTCTTCTTGCCAAGAGTGATCATTTTTTCAGCTATCGAACGAACCTCTTTAGCTCTGGTAAGCGTGGTTTCAACCTGTCCGTTCTCCAGCAATAAGGTAACCATACCGCGCATCATTGCTTTTCTGTGAGCGGTGGGTCTGCCAAGTTTTCTTGTTCCGGGCATTGCAAATTGCCTCCTTTTGCCGTATTTAATCTAATTGTTTTCGCTAAAATCCGTACTGCGGATTATTCCTCTTCCTTGCGAAGGTCGAGTCCAAGCGAATGAAGCTTTTGAATAACTTCTTCAAGCGACTTCTTTCCGAGGTTACGAACCTTTATCATGTCCTCCTCGGTGCGGTTAGTCAAGTCCTCTACCGTATCAATGCCTGCGCGCTTCAAGCAGTTGAAGCTACGAACAGACATGTCAAGATCCTCAATGGTCATCTCAAGAACCTTTTCCTTCTTGGTTTCTTCTCTTTCGACCATAATCTCTACATTCTTCGCCTCGTCTGACAAATCAACAAACAAGTTGAGATGCTCGTTGAGAATCTTGGCTCCGAATGAAATCGCTTCCTTTGCGGTAATCGTTCCGTTTGTGAGAATCTCAAGCGTAAGCTTGTCAAAATCGGTTACGTTTCCGACACGGGTGTTCTCAACCGTATAATTCACGTTGTAAACGGGAGTGTAAATAGAGTCGGTAAAGATAGTTCCTATGGGAGCAGAAACATTTGCAGCTCTCATCTGAGCGTCAAGCTGCTTGTTTCTTTCCTGGGAAACGTATCCGCGACCGTGGTCGAAGGTAAGCTCCATGTAGAATCTTTCACCCTCTCCTACCGTTGCAATGTGATGGTTGGGGTTGAGTATTTCGATATCGGAATCAAGCTTAATGTCAGCAGCCTTTATTTCCTGCGCACCGATAACGTCGATGATAACAGTCTTAGGCGCATGACCGTGTATTTTCGCTATTATTCCCTTAACGTTGAGAACAATTTCAGTAACATCCTCTTTTACTCCGGGAATCGTTGAGAACTCATGAAGAACACCGTCTATCTTTATGCTCGTTACAGCATATCCGGGAAGTGAGCTGAGCATTATTCTGCGAAGCGAGTTGCCAAGCGTAATGCCAAATCCTCTCTCCAGGGGCTCTACGATAAACTTACCGCGTGTTCCATCCTCACTGAGATTCACCGTTGTAATATTAGGCTTCTCTATCTCGATCATTCCAAATAAACCCTCCTAATAAATATTTTAATTGTGTGCACATACCCGTAGGCATCTGCGAATAGTTTGCGCCACAGCTACGCTCTCCAAAGAAGACGCCGCATGCTGCAGGCACAAACAAAGGCATCTTACTTGGAGTAGAGCTCGACGATAAGCTGTTCGTTGAAATCAAAGTCGATATCTTCTCTTGCGGGAAGAGCTGCAACCTTAGCAGAAAGACCTGCCTTGTCAACGCTCAACCACTTGGGAGCTATCTTGCTCTCAAGTCCCTCTGCAAGTGCCTTGCACTTTGCGGAAGAACGGAAGTTCTCTCTTACCTTGATCTCATCGCCTGCTTTTACGATGATAGAAGGAATGTTTACCTTCTTACCGTTAAGCTCGAAATGCTCGTGAAGAACGAGCTGACGAGCCTCCTTGCGGCTCTCTGCCATACCCATTCTGTATACCACGTTATCAAGACGGCGCTCGATGAGCTTGAGCAGGTTCTCACCCGTCATACCCTCTTTGCGGTCTGCCTCTACAAAGTAGTTCTTAAACTGCTTCTCAAGTACTCCGTAGTATCTCTTGGTCTTCTGCTTCTCGCGAAGCTGCATTCCGTACTCTCTCTGCTTTTTGTTAGCTGCACCGTGCTGACCGGGCGCAGAAGCTCTGCGGTCAAGTGCGCACTTACCCGATGTACATCTTTCACCCTTCAAAAAGAGCTTGGTGCCCTCTCTGCGGCAAAGCTTACATGCAGGACCTGTATATCTTGCCATTGTTCTTTTTCCTCCTGTTTTTTATTAAACACGTCTACGCTTGGGGGGTCTGCATCCGTTGTGAGGAACGGGGGTTACGTCCTTGATCATGGTGATCTGGAGTCCAACCGTCTCGAGCGCACGAATCGCGGACTCACGTCCCGAACCGGGTCCCTTTACGTATACTTCAACAGTCTTCAAGCCGTGCTCCATAGCAGCCTTTGCTGCGGTTTCGGAAGCCATCTGAGCTGCGAAGGGAGTAGACTTTCTGGAGCCCTTAAATCCGAGCTCACCTGCGGATGCCCAAGAAATAGCATTGCCCGCTACGTCGGTTACCGTGATGATAGTGTTATTGAAGGTAGCGCTGATATGAACTGCGCCTTTTTCAATATTCTTTTTCTCGCGGCGTCTTTTGATAACTTTCTTTGCAACTTTAGCCATCTTAATGCATCCTCCTTACTTCTTCTTATTTGCGATTGTCTTTGCAGGACCCTTGCGAGTTCTTGCATTGGTCTTGGTTCTCTGTCCTCTTACAGGCAGACCCTTTCTGTGTCTGATACCTCTGTAGCAGTTAATCTCAACCATTCTCTTAATGTTGAGAGCAACGTCACGGCGGAGGTCACCTTCCACAGTGTAGGAATTTTCGATCTCGTCACGAAGCTTTGCAACTTCTTCTTCGGTAAGATCCTTTGCGCGCTTGTCGGGATCAATCCCCGTCTTTGCAAGAATATCGTTAGAGCTCTTGCGTCCGATACCGTAAATATAGGTCAGAGCGATTTCAACGCGCTTATTGTTAGGAATATCAACACCAGCTATACGAGCCATTCTGTTTATTCACCTCTCTGTTAGATTTTTCGGCTTAGCCCTGCTTCTGCTTATGCTTGGGGTTCTCGCAGATAACCATGACTTTGCCTTTTCTCTTGATGATTTTGCACTTTTCGCAAATCTTCTTTACGGATGGTTTAACCTTCATTTTATTATACCAACCCTTTCTTTTTTTACTTTGCACGCCAAGTGATCCGTCCCTTGTTGAGGTCGTATACCGATACCTCAATGGTTACGCGGTCACCGGGCAGAATTCTGATATAATTCATTCTTAGCTTTCCAGATATATGAGCTGTTACTATATGCTCGTTGGGAAGCTTTACCTTAAAGGTCGCGTTGGGAAGAGCTTCCACTACCACGCCTTCAAATTCTATAACATCATCCTTGGGCATAACTTTCACTCCTTAAAGTATTTAGATATTTTCTGTGACTGTTCAACGTTACCATTCTCTGTCCACGAGGGTTGTTATTATTACTCCCTCGGAGGTCAGCGCTATGGTGTTTTCATAGTGAGCCGACAGCGAGCCGTCTCTTGTTTTTACCGTCCAGCCGTCAGGCAGCTCGTAAACCTCCTCCGAGCCTACGTTTGCCATAGGTTCGATAGCCAACGTCATGCCTGCGCACAGGCGTGTACCGCGACCTGGCGTTCCAAAATTGGGAACGTCGGGAGATTCGTGAAGCTCGTGACCTACTCCGTGCCCGATATATCTCTTGACAACGGAGAATCCCGCGTTTTCAACGCATCCTTGAATAGCACTTCCGACGTCACCGATACGATTGCCAGTCTTTACAGCCGCAACTCCGCGAAAGAAGCTTTCTCTCGTGACCGTGATGAGTCTCGAGGCCTCCTCACTTACGTTTCCGACGGCTATCGTTCTTGCGCTATCGCCGTGAAATCCCTTATAGAATGCGCCGACGTCGATCTTTACGATGTCGCCCTCTTGAAGAATTCTCTTTTTAGAAGGGATACCGTGTATGACCTCATCGTTGATACTTATGCATGCGGAAGCGGGGAATCCCGAATAACCGAGAAATGAAGGCTTTGCACCGCATTTCTCAATATAATTCCGAATAAGAGTGTCAAGCTCCTTAGTGCTGACTCCCTCGCGGACGTGCTCACGGGCGACGAGCAAAGCCTCGCCCGTGATGCGTCCTGCTTCCATCATTGCGGAAATCTGAGCTGAATTTTTCAGTTGAATCATGCTTAAGCCTCAAACTTAGCCAAAGCGCTCATAACTGCAGCCGTGGTATCCTCAACCTTTTCTCTGCCTTCAACGCAAATCAACAAATTCTTTGCCGCGTAGTAATCTTTAAGCGGCTCGGTTGTTTTGTGGAAGGTTTCAAGACGGTTAAGAACCGTTTCGGCAGCATCATCGTCTCTGGTATAAAGAGAAGCCGAGCAAGTATCACAGACATCCTGTACCTTGGGAGGATTGTACTTTACGTGATAAGAAGCGCCACAGCCCGAGCAGATTCTACGTCCGCTCATACGCTCAACGATCTTTTCGTCAGCGACCTCAATGCTGAGAGCCGCATCGATTTTCACGCCCATAGCATCCAAAGCCTCAGCCTGGGGAATAGAGCGAGGAAATCCGTCAAGTATAAATCCGTTAGTGCACTTGTCTGAAGATAGATAATCTTTTATGATCCCGATTACGATCTCATCCGGAACGAGCTTGCCCTCATCCATGCATGACTTTGCTGCAACTCCGAGAGGTGTTCCCTCTCTTACAGCTGCGCGGAGCATGTCGCCCGTTGATACCGCAGGAATATTCCATTTTTCTGAAATTTTTGCTGACTGCGTGCCTTTTCCCGCACCGGGGGCACCCATGAGTATCAAATTCATAATTTTCCTCCAAACGGATTATGGGATCAATCAAGGAAGCCCTTATAATTTCTCAAGGACATCTGAGCCTCAAGCTCGCGCGTCGTTTCAAGAGCAACACCGACTACGATCATAAACGAGGAGCCTGCGAATGCGAATGCAGTAAACAAGCCTGCGGTCGCTGCGAAGTAGTTCGTAACGATATTTATGATCATCGGGAATACTGCGATAAACGCAACCAGAAGCGCTCCTACGAGGGTGATTCTATTAAGAATTTTCTTAATATAATCTACCGTAGGCTTTCCGGAACGGATACCGGGTACTGCGCCGCCGTTGTTCTTGATATTGTTTGCAACCTCAACGGGATTGAAGGAAATTGCCACGTAGAAGAATGCAAACGCTATAAGAAGCACGAGGAATATTACAAGGTAAATCCAACCGTTATAGTTGAATCCGATTAAGCTCTGAACGAAAGTTCTGAGAGATTCGTTCTCAATGTTTTTAACAAATCCCCAATTACCGCTGATAACCTTAACAAACCAGTTGTCCTGATTTGTAATAAAGCTTGCGATAGTCGAAGGAATTGCTACGATGGAGTTAGCGAAAATTATAGGCATAACTCCGGACATATTTACCTTAAGGGGAAGATTTGTGTTCTGTCCGCCATACATCTTTCTGCCCACAACGCGCTTTGCGTACTGAATCGGTATTCTTCTCTCTGCATCGGACATCCATACGATAAGTACAATCATTCCGAGAATAAGAAGAACCTGAACTACTGCAAGGATTATGCCGACTGCAATGTGAAGCTTGTCGCTGGTTGCCAAATCCCATACGCTTTGAGCCATGGAACGGAAGCCTGCGATAATGTTTGCAAAGAGGATAATCGAGATACCGTTACCGATACCGTGGTCGTTGATCTTCTCTGCGAGCCACATTACGAGAGCCGCGCCTGCACAGTAGCAAGCTACGATTACTGCGTACTGGAAGAAGTTGGGCTTATCGACTACGAGCATATCATAGTTAGCCAAGAACATAGCGTAACCGATACTCGTAACGAGTGCAAGAACAACCGTTACTATACGGGTAATAGCCGTGATCTTCTTTCTTCCTTCTTCTCCGTCCTTTGAGAGTCTCTCAAGGGCGGGAATTGCGATTGTGAGAAGCTGCATAACGATGGATGCCGTAATGTACGGCGATACACCAAGCGCCAGCAGCGTTGCCTTTCCAAGTGCTTCACCGGAAAGGATATTGAGGTACTGCAATATACCCTGTCCAAACTGTGTTGCCGCCGAACCAAAGGTGGTGTCGGGGTTTACGTAAGGAACGGGGATGCTTGCTCCAAGGCGGTACAGGACGACGATAAGCAATGTGAAGAGGAGCTTTTTCTTAAGCTCGGGAATTCTCCATGCGTTTTTCAGCGTCTTGAACATCCTTATACCTCCTCAGTCTTTCCACCTGCTGCTTCTATCTTTTCCTTAGCTGTTGCAGAAAAGACTGTTGCCTTAACGGTAAGTTTCTTGGTGATCTCTCCGTTTCCAAGTACCTTGAGTCCATCAAGGGGCTTGCGGACGATCTTTGCTGCTACGAGTGCATCCATATCCACTACCGCACCTTCCTCAAACTTGTTGAGTGCTGCAACGTTTACGATTGCATAGTTAACTGCAAATCTGTTCTTGAAGCCTCTCTTAGGAAGCTTTCTGTAAAGAGGAAGCTGACCTCCCTCAAATCCGGGACGTACGCCACCGCCGGAGCGAGCGTTCTGACCCTTGTGGCCCTTACCTGCGGTCTTGCCGTTACCGGAACCGGGGCCTCTACCCTTGCGCCAAGCTGCCTTTGCGGAGCCCTGTGCGGGAGAAAGTTCGTTAAGTTTCATTTTTCTCTACCTCCTTATGCGTTCTCGGTCTTTACGAGGTGGGAAATTACCTTGATCTTACCTGCGAGAACTGCATTGTCCTCGTGTACGATAAAGTCACCGATCTTGCAGAGTCCGAGGGACTTTGCAGTTGCCTTCTGGTTGGGCTTTGCGCCGATAAGGCTCTTTACGAGAGTTACTTTTTTCATTTTCTAACCCTCCTTAACCCTTAACCTGATCAACGGTGATATCGCGGATCTTTGCAACTTCCTCTGCGGAACGAAGAGCCTCAAGTCCTGCGATAGTTGCCTTAACAACGTTCGTAGGATTGTTGGAGCGCAAGCACTTTGCACGAATATTGGATATTCCTACAAGCTCAAGCACTGCTCTTACCTTACCGCCGGCGATAATACCGGTACCGGGTGCGGCGGGCTTAAGAAGCACCTTTCCTGCACCGTAAACACCTACAACCTCATGAGGGATAGTAGTTCCCTTCAATGAAACTGTAATCATATTCTTCTTTGCATCTTCGATTCCCTTGCGGATTGCTTCGGGAACCTCGGCTGCCTTTCCAAGTCCTACTCCAACGTGTCCGTTGCCGTCTCCGACTACCATAAGTGCTGCGAAACGGGAAATACGACCACCCTTTACGGTCTTGGAAACACGGTTCAATGCGACGAGCTGCTCACGAAGATCCAGCTCCTCGGGATTAATCTTTGTTGCCATGTTTTTTCTCCTTAAATTTGTTCAATACAATTTGTGTGTTTTGAACAGTGTACAAACCGGACTAATTACCTGTGCGGTAATTAGAACTTCAGTCCGCTCTCGCGAGCGCCTTCAGCCAATTCCGATACACGTCCGTGATAAAGATAGCCGCCTCTGTCGAATACGACTTCGGTGATACCCTTTGCTGCAGCGCGCTCGCCTATGGTCTTTCCAACCCATCTTGCGGCTGCCTTGTTTCCGCCGTTACCCTCAAAATCCTTTTCATGGGTAGAAGCGGCAACCAATGTTACGCCTGCAACGTCGTCAATGATCTGCGCTCTGATATTCGCATTAGAGCGATATACGCACAAACGGGGACGAGCAGCAGTGCCCGAAATCTTTGCTCTGACTCTCTTATGTCTCTTAAGACGAGCCTTATTAGCGTCTTTTCTTGATACCATTTGTCTCCACTCCTTTCATTATTTACCGGTTTTTCCGGCCTTACGGCGTACTCTTTCATCAGCGTACTTAACGCCCTTGCCGTGGTAGGGTTCAGGCGGTCTCTTGCTTCTGATTACAGCTGCCATCTGACCTACTGCCTGCTTGTTAATACCCTTTACTACGATGGTTATCGGTACTGCCTTTTCGTTTACCTCAAGGGTAATTCCGTCGGTCTCTGCAATGATGAACTTCTCCTGGGGCTTACCGTTGGAGCAAAGTGAGTGTCCAAGGTAAAGCTCTACGTTCTTGCCGACCTTTGCAGCCTTATAACCTACACCGATTATCTCGAGTGTCTTAGAAAAGCCCTGACTTACACCGACTACCATGTTATTGAGAAGCGCTCTGGTAAGTCCGTGTACGCTTCTGTCTTCCTTCTCGTCGGTAGGACGAGTTACGGTAAGCTCGTTGTTCTCAGCCTTTATGAGCATGCGCTCGTTGAACTTCTCGGTAAGAGTGCCGAGGGGGCCCTTTACCGTTACTACGTTTCCGTCCGCAATGGTTACGGTAACACCTGCGGGAATTGCTATAGGCATTCTTCCTATTCTTGACATATCATCTACCTCCCGCTTCTATTACCAGACAAATGCAAGGACTTCGCCACCAATCTTGGTAGCTCTTGCCTTCTTGTCCGTCATGATTCCCTTGGACGTGGAAACGATAGCGATTCCGAGTCCGTTCATAACCTTGGGCATATCCTCGTAGCCTGCGTAAATACGGAGACCGGGCTTTGATACGCGGCGAATTCCGCGAATTACCTTTGCCTTACCCTGACCGTACTTAAGGGTTACACGGATAACTCCCTGCTTTCCGTCCTCGATAATGGTATAGGACTTTACGTAGCCCTCCTCAACCAATATCTCAGCGATAGCCTTCTTCATTTTGGATGCCGGAATGTCAACAGTTGCGTGCTTTGCATCATTCGCATTTCTGATTCTTGTGAGCATATCGGCGATTACATCTGACATTTGCATATTATTTTTCCTCCTGTATGCAAGTTATTTTTTCTTGCTGCCACTTTCGTGGCGGCATATCAGCGGTTAAGCCCATCTCTTGGATTAGCTTCCTTCCGATAGTTTAGGGGGCTTCCTACCGACACGCTTTGTGTCGGCGGAAACAGTTTTTAATTACCAGCTTGCTTTCTTAACTCCGGGGATCTCACCCTTGTAAGCCAGCTCGCGGAAGCAGATACGGCAGATGCCGTACTTGCGGAGATAAGCGTGGGGACGACCGCAGATCTTGCATCTGTTGTACTCTCTGGTAGAGAACTTCTGAGCCTTCTGCTGCTTGAGAACCATAGCCTTCTTTGCCATCTTTACTTACCTCCTGATTAGTTTGCGAAGGGAGCGCCCATAAGCTTAAGGAGCTCTCTTGCTTCTTCGTCGGTATTTGCCGTTGTTACGAAACAGATATCCATACCGCGAATCTTGTCAACCTTGTCGTACTCGATTTCGGGGAATATGAGCTGCTCCTTAAGACCGAGCGCATAGTTTCCTCTGCCGTCGAATGCGTTGGGGTTGATACCCTTGAAGTCACGAACTCTGGGGAGAGCGAAGTTGAAGAGTCTGTCAACAAACTCGTACATCTTGTCACCGCGGAGAGTTACCTTTGCGCCAATCTTCATGCCCTCACGGAGCTTGAAGTTAGCAACGGACTTCTTTGCGAATGTGGGTACTGCCTTCTGACCTGCAATAATGCTGAGGTCGTTGATAACAGCGTCAAGAGCCTTAGAGTTGTCCTTAGCATCGCCAACACCGCAGTTGATTACGATTTTGTCAAGCTTAGGAATCTGCATTACGCTCTTGTACTCGAACTTCTTCATAAGGGCGGGGGCAACCTCGGCCTTGTACATATCCTTCATTCTTGCCATAATGCCTTACCTCCCTCAGATTTCCTGTCCGCACTTAGCGCAGACACGAACTTTTTTACCGTCAACCATCTTGTGGCTAACTCTTACGCCCTTATCGCACTTGCTGCAATAAAGAGCAACCTTAGACGCGTAAATTGCGCCCTCTGCGTCAACGATTCCGCCAACGTCGCCCTGCTTGCGGGGCTTAACGTGCTTGTGAATCATGTTGACCTTCTCTACGATAACCTTGCCTTCCTTAGGGGAAACGGCGATTACCTTTCCCTTTACTCCCTTATCGTCACCGGAAAGCACGATGACGGTATCGTCTCTTCTAATATTCATCTTTCGATACCTCCATTAAAGTACTTCCGGAGCGAGGGACAATATCTTGAGGTAGTCCTTCTCGCGGAGCTCTCTTGCCACCGGCCCAAATATACGGGTTCCGCGGGGCGTCTTATCTTCCTTGATGATTACCGCTGCGTTTTCGTCAAACTTGATGTAGGAACCGTCTGCACGCTTTATACCGTGAACGCTTCTTACTACAACCGCCTTAACGACGTCGCCTTTCTTTACAACACCGCCGGGAGTAGCCTTCTTTACGCAGGCTACAACCACGTCACCAATGTTTGCGTATCTGCGGCCAGTTCCGCCCAGAACGCGAATGCACATCAGCTCTTTAGCTCCGGTGTTATCGGCAACCTTCATGAGTGTTTGTTGCTGTATCACTTTATTTTCCTCCTGATTTCAATACGATTTCTGCCGTATTTACTGTATATGGTTTTTTGGAGCTAAATTATTTAGCTTTTTCGATTATTTCGACAACGCGCCATCTCTTGGTTTTCGAGAGAGGTCTTGTCTCCATAATTTCAACCTTGTCGCCGATGCCACAAACATTTTCTTCGTCGTGTGCATGAACCTTCAAGGTGCGCTTAATGATCTTTCCGTAAACGGGGTGCTTAACGTTATCTTCGATAGCGATTACGACAGTCTTGTTCATCTTGTCGCTTACAACACGGCCGACACGTACTTTTCTAAGATTTCTTTCCTCTGTCATGACTCTTCCTCCTTACGCGTTTTTCTCTGAAAGGATTGTCATTACGCGAGCAATGTTCTTCTTGACTTCCACAATCTTCTGAGGATTATCAAGCTGATTGATCGCATGCTGGAAGCGCAGAGTGAAGAGCTCCTCTTTGAGTTCCTTGAGCTTTGCGTTAAGCTCATCAGCACTCATCGCTCTCAAATCTTTAACAAATTTGGTCGTCTTCATCTTATGCTTCCTCCTTTACTGCGAACTTGCACTTGATGGGGAGCTTGTGAGATGCAAGACGCATAGCCTCACGTGCTACGTCCTCTGCAACTCCGTCCATCTCGAACATAACTCTACCCGGCTTAACAACTGCTACCCAATATTCAGGTGAACCCTTACCGGAACCCATTCGAGTTTCAGCAGGCTTCTCAGTGATAGGCTTATCGGGGAATATCTTAATCCAAACCTTACCGCCACGCTTGATGTAACGAGTCATCGCGATACGGGCAGCCTCGATCTGGTTGCTGGTGATCCATGCAGGCTCAAGTGCTACAAGACCGTAAGAACCGTTTGTAACCTTATTGCCGCTTGTTGCTTTTCCTTTAAGTCTGCCGCGCTGTACACGACGGAACTTAACTCTCTTCGGCATTAACATTATTTACGTCCTCCTTCTCTCGGAGCTCTTTCGCCTCTTGCACCGTCGTTACGACGTCCGCGTCTCTCACCGTTTCTGTTGTCACGGCGATCGTTGCGTCTGTTATCTCTGGGTGCATTTGCAGACGGTCTGTTTACCTCGTTAAGAACCTCGCCCTTGTATATCCATACCTTGACGCCGATCTTTCCGTAGGTCGTGTTTGCTTCCCAGAAACCGTAATCGATATCTGCTCTGATCGTCTGAAGCGGAATCGTTCCCTCATGATAGTGTTCTGTTCTTGCGATTTCAGCACCTGCAAGACGGCCGCTACAGGAAATCTTGATTCCCTTTGCGCCAAGTCTCATGGTGTTTCTGATCGCCATCTTCATCGCGCGACGGAATGCTACACGTCTTTCAAGCTGTCCTGCGATATTCTCTGCAACCAGCTGCGCGTCGAGGTCGGGCTGTCTTACCTCAACAACGTTGAGGGCTACGGGCATACCAACCATCTTCTGGAGCTCATTCTTGTACTTCTCGATTTCAACTCCGCCACGTCCAATAACCATACCGGGCTTTGCGCAGTGAACGAATACGCGTACTCTCTTGCTGTCGCGTTCGATCTCAATCTTGGGAACGCCGGCACCCTGAAGCTCTTTCTTAAGGTACTTTCTGATGTTGTAGTCGGATACGAGTGTATCACCGAATGTTTCGTCGGATGCGAACCATCTCGAATCCCAGTTCTTAATTACACCCACGCGAAGTCCGTGGGGATTTACCTTCTGACCCATTAGCTTTAACCTCCTTTTCCTCAGTCTCTTTCTTTAACTACGATAGTTACGTGAGATGTTCTCTTGAGAATTCTATCTGCGCTTCCCTTTGCACGGGGCATGATTCTCTTAAGCGTGGGACCGGGGCATACGAAGCACTCTGCTACGTAAAGCTTGGTCTCGTCCATCTCAAAGTTGTTCGTTGCGTTTGCAACGGCACTTCCCAGCAGCTTTACAAGGTATTCGGAAGCACTCTTGTGAGTGTTCTTCAGAATTGCCATTGCGACTCCTGCATCCTTGCCTCTTATGAGATCGAGAACGATCTTCATTTTGCGCGGGGAAATTCTTGCATATTTAAGTGTTGCTCTTGCTTCCATTTTAAATATTCCTCCCTCTCGCATTATTTACCGTTGTTGGATGTCTTGGAGCCTGCGTGGCCCTTAAAGGTTCTGGTGAGTGCAAACTCACCGAGCTTGTGTCCAACCATGTCCTCGGTTACGTAAACCGGAACGTGCTTTCTTCCATCGTGAACCGCAATGGTGTGACCAACGAATTCAGGGAATATGGTGGATGCTCTAGACCATGTCTTGAGAACTTTCTTCTCGTTCTTTTCGTTCATAGCGCAAACTCTTGCGAAAAGCTTAGCTTCTACGTAAGGCGCTTTCTTCAAACTTCTGCTCATCTATATTCCCTCCTTATTTAGCGTTTCTGCGTTTTACGATGAACTTGTCTGTTCTTGCCTTCTTGTTTCTGGTCTTATAACCCAGAGCAGGCTTACCCCAAGGAGTAACGGGAGAAGGACGTCCGATAGGAGATTTACCTTCACCACCACCGTGGG
>SVQL01000119.1 GCA_015065365.1 Oscillospiraceae bacterium
TGATGCCCGGCTATCAACGAGCAAGGACTTCATTCTGGGTAAAAAGCTTTCAGCCACGTCCTTATGCACAAGGCAGACCTCTGCAGCGTTGCAAACGGAGGGACGGCTCGTTTTAGCATTTTCAAGTATGGAAAGCGCCATGTCAAGATTTGCATCTCGGTCAACGTATATATGACAAATTCCCGTGCCGGTTTCAAGACAGGGGACCGTAGCGTTTTCAACGCACGCTCGAATGAGACCAGCGCCGCCCCTGGGTATGAGTAAATCAACGTATCCCGAGGCTTTCATAAGAGTGTTTGCGCCCTCGCGAGTGACGTCATCTACTAGGAGAACTGCATCTTCCGGAAGTCCTGCCTTGGCAAGACCAATTCTAAGCGCATCAACTACGGCGCGAGCAGAGCGATACGCCTCCTTGCCGCTTTTAAGAATGCATACGTTGCCACTCTTGAGCGCAAGTGCCGCCGCATCGGAGGTGACGTTGGGACGGCTTTCGTAGATTATCGCAATTACGCCCATCGGTACGCTGACCTTTTCTATTTTAAGCCCGTTTGGACGAATAGTTGTTTCAAGAACTCTGCCGAGAGGCGAGGGCAGGGCGATTATCTCGCGTATGCCGTTTGCCATACCAACGATTCGCTCTTTGGTTAGGCGAAGACGGTCTATCATAACAGGTGATATAATCCCCTCTGAAGCCGCAACGTCAGCGGCGTTTGCCTCAAGAATTTTGTCGGCATCTGCCACCAATGAGTCTGCCATAAGCGCGAGCGCCTCGTTAATTTGCTCGTCGCCGATTTTAGTCATAAGCCTCGAAGTTTCCTTGGCTTTTATGCATAACTGTAATGTTTTATTTACAATTTCCATATTTTTCTCTTACTTTGCATAGAATTTTGTTCCGACACCGTTTCCGTCAATGGCATCGTAAAGGCGCTCGGGGTATTCGCCGTTCGTAATTATCATATCACAGCCCGCAGCCGTCGCGATTTGCGCCGCACGCAGCTTGGTTTGCATTCCACCCGTTCCAAGCGCTGTGCCTGCCGCACCGGCAAGGGCAAGAATGTCGTTGGTGATTTCCTTAACCTCGGGTATGAGACGCGCGTTTTTATCCTTGTGGGGATCTGTCGAGTAAAGTCCGTCAATGTCAGAGAGAAGCACCAGAAGGTCTGCCTTTACTGAAACGGCAATCTTTGCCGCAAGGGTATCGTTGTCGCCAAATTCGATTTCCTCGGTAGCAACCGTGTCGTTTTCGTTAATTATGGGAAGAACGCCAAGCTCCAGAAGTCGCATCATAGTGTTCTCGAACTTTCCGCGCCTGTCGTCACAAGCAAGGTCGGGCGCTGTAAGAAGGAGCTGCGCGACCGTATGATTATATTCTGCGAAAAGCTTGTCGTAGGTATACATAAGCTCGCATTGTCCGACTGCGGCACAAGCCTGCTTGCCTGCGATATCCTTGGGTCTTGCCCCAAGGCGAAGCTTTCCAACACCCATTCCAATAGCACCCGACGATACGAGTATCATTTCGTGTCCTGCGTTCATAAGATCGCTGACAATCTTGCACAGCGATTCAATTCGTCTTATATTAACGCATCCGTTTGCATACGTAAGCGTTGAAGTTCCAATTTTAACAACGGCTCTCATATTGATAACCTCCGAGCGCAAATAAAGTTAAATATTGAAATATTATACCATAAATATTAACCAAAATCAATATTATTATGAAAAATTGCTTGGATATTACGAATAGTAATACTGTAAAACGAGCCGCGGCGGTTGCACGCGCCTATTATGTCCGCCCACCCACGCACAAAAAAACAAGCCCAGGCTAATGCCTGAGCTTGCTTTTTGGCAGTGAGCAAGGCAAAACGATTGATAATCGTTTTGCTGCAGCGATACTCTCTAAAGCAAGGAGATAAAGGAGCGAGCATTAAGAGCGACGCATAACGACTATGCGTCGGGAGGCGGAAGGACTCGGTCTCCTCGCACGATGCTCGTCGGTCAGTCGCGGCTCTGACAGTCCACTGGACTGTCATTCACTACCGCTCCCCTTCGAGCCCGCCCACCCACGCACAAAAAAACAAGCCCAGGCTAATGCCTGAGCTTGTTTTTTTGGCAGGGGCGGAAGGACTCGAACCCACGACCCATGGTTTTGGAGACCAGTACTCTACCAACTGAGCTACACCCCTAAATGCCATTACATTATACTAGACTTTTCTCTGTTTGTCAAGGACTTTTTAAGAATTTTTCAAACTATTTTTTAATCGTCTGTCTTAAAAGAATGCAATTTAATTTATCAAAAGAATCTCAATGTAATTTTTCACAAAAACGACAACGTTATACTTGCAAAAAAACTTGGCTGTCAAAATGAATAATACGGATTTGTGTTTATGTTAAAAAGCGCTTATTTGCTTTGATTTTTCTTGGGTAATGGCGGGAAATGACGACTTTTGTTGTCAAAAATGGACTATTACTTGCCGAAAATCGAAATTACAAAAGGAACGGAAAATAATATTAAGGGTTCAAAAAATACGTACCACTTTACTTTTTAATCGAAATAGCGAGCAAATGCTGCAATTTTCGTTCCGGTTTCTTGCAAAATTAAAAATATTTTCCTTGACATATATATGTTGCTATGATATAATAAAAAATATTATTTATAAAAAGGGAAACAAATGAATTCGAATTTTCTTAAATTTAAAAAGCGAGCTAGCAAGATCCGAATACTCAAGTCGGCCCTTATAGGACTTTCGTCGGGACTTCTGTTCGGTGGAGCATATCTTTTGCTTTCGCGTCTGGCTATAATAGCTCCTCGACCAATATTGGCGTTGCCTATCGGTATCGGCGTTTCGCTGTTTGCGGCGCTAGTGTCCTTTTTTGCTCTTGGGGTGTCGGACAAGTCCTTAGCTCAAAAGCTTGATAAAGAATTTTATCTCAATGAGCGTATACAAACCATGATAGAACGCTCGGGCGAGGATAGCGGAATATTGCAGATGCAAAGAGAGGACGCCGAGGCTTCGCTTTCTAAAATAGACGTGCGTCGACTTAAAATACGTCGCCTTTGGATTTACATAACGGCTCTGGCGCTTGGAGCTTGTATTACGGCTCTGGCGCTTATAGTTCCCAATATGAGAGAGGGGGAAGTTAACGACGACCCGCCGTTTGCGCTCTCGGATATGCAACGTGCAGGACTTAATGAGCTCGTAGTCAAGGTAGAGAACTCGCAGATGCAGGAGCGGTACAAAACGCTTATTGCGGCAGAGCTTCGCACACTTCTTTCCGACCTTGAGAAGACGACGAAAATGTCTGTGATGAGAGCCGAGCTTGCGGAATCCATGGCATATATTCTTGAGGTCACATGTGATTCATCAAGCTCAGCCGAAATACTTGACGCACTTTGGAAAAACGGTAATTTCTATCTGAAGCATCTTGCGTTTGCGCTGAATACGAGTGATTGGGAAGACGATAACCCATGGGGCGTTTATAACGAGAAAATAGATGCGTACGAGAAGATATTTTCTCGTTATAAACGCCC
>SVQL01000025.1 GCA_015065365.1 Oscillospiraceae bacterium
GTGGAAATTCTACGAATTTCTTCAATTTTAATGGACTTTTTCTACCGCCGTTTTCGAGGCTCGACGTACACTTGTACGCCTCACGCCTCGAATAACGACGCTTCTTGCTCAAATCTGCCTATCCCCTCTAAACCGGGGGTGTCTCAAATTTGCATTTGAGACACCCCCGGTTATATTATTTTATTGAAGAAAGAACTCGCGGGAGTGCGTCGATGATGTCTGAGGCAATAAGAGAATATTCGCCTACGGTAAGCGCCGCCGCATCTCCCGCAAGACCGTGAATGTATACGCCAAGGCTTGCCGCTTGAAGATTGGTAAGAGCGTTTTCTCTGTTTTGAGAAAGAATACCGCCGATAATTCCCGCAAGCACGTCCCCTGAGCCTGCAGTAGCCATGCCATTGTTGCCCGACGTGTTTACGTAAACTCTGTCCGAGCCATCGCTGACGGCGGTATTGTGATCCTTGAGTACACACGTAAGAGAATACTTTTTTGCAAGCTCACGGCATTCGGTCGGTATGCTTTCCGTAATCTCGGATATATCCTTGCCCGTAAGACGTGACATCTCGGCAGGATGTGGAGTTATTATCTTTCCCTCGGCATATTTCAAAAGAGAGGGGTTGCGTGAGAGAAGATTGAGCGCGTCGGCATCAAGAACCGTCGGCTTTTCACAGCTTCTCAGCAATCGCGCCAAAAGCTTTCTTGACGTTGAGTTTATGCCGATGCCGCAGCCGCATACGACTGCCGTCGCGCGCGATAGCGCGGAGTCAATAATCTCATCTGAAACGTTCTCGTAGTCATAAGACGTAACAATTGCTTCGGGCAGAAGTGTTTGCAAAACGTTTCTGTTGCATTCGGGGGTGAGTATTTCTACAAGTCCCGCGCCTGTGCGAAGCGCAGACTTGGCAACGAAATACGCCGCGCCTGCCATACCGTGACTGCCACATATGCAAAGCACTCTGCCGAACGTGCCCTTGTTAGATTTTTGCGGACGGGAAGGCATGAGTGAGAGGTTGTTTTTTGTGTATGAAAATGTTGAAAAGGTATCCATAATATCCTCCAAGGTAATCATATGTATCCATTTTATCATATAAAACCCGATAAGTAAAGAGATATAGAAGCAATTTGTTACAAATTTTGAGAATAATGAAATAAAGTTTAAAAAAACTCTTGACAATCGAACTAAAATAGATTATAATATGTATTGTCGCATTTTATGTCAAACCGATTACATCGGAATAATGCCAAGCATAACGGCAGCTTTGCGGAGGAAATATGGTCATTGACGTTGGTCCTCTTCTTCGAGGAGAGGTTAAAAAAATTGATATAGACTATATGCTGACTCCCGAGGCACTTCCCGACGTTGAGTTTGAGTCCGACGCTCACGTGACGGGCTTGCTTACGGATAACGCGGGATACATGCGTCTTAAGCTTAAGGCGGAGCTTAAATACCACGGCGAGTGCGCAAGATGTCTTGCTCCGGTTGACGGAGTTTTCTCTCTTGACTTCGAGCGAACGGTTACGACCGAGGGGACTTTGAGTGAGGATGCTTTGGAGGATGATTTCGACAAGGCAGACGAGTACGTGATTATTCACGGAGCTGAGCTTGACGTAGATGAGCCACTTTTAGAGGAGCTCGTTTTAGGGTTTCCTACAAAGTTACTATGCTCTGAGGATTGCCCCGGACTGTGCCCCAAGTGCGGAAAGCCGCGCAGAGAAGGGGATTGCGGGTGTCCTACAAAGGAGATAGACCCAAGGCTTGCTATCCTTGCAACCTTGTTTGACAAAGGCGAAAATAACGGTGATTAAAAAATAAGCAATAAACATTTGTGTTCAACGCTTCAAGGAGGTGTAGAAGATGGCAGTACCGAAGAAGAAAGTATCAAAGGCTCGCAGAGACAAGAGACGTTCCAACAACTGGAAGCTTGATCTCCCCGGAATGACCAAGTGTCCCAAGTGCGGAGAGTTCGTATTGAGCCACCGCGTTTGCAAGGCTTGCGGTTACTACGACGGCAAGGAAGTTCTCAATACCGAGACAAAGTAATAGCGGATTATCCGAGAAAAAGCGGCTCTGGGAGTCGCTTTTTTCTTTTGCTCCAAAAAACTTTTGAAATTTTTTAAACTTTTTTTCAAAAAGGTATTGCAATTTTAAAAGACATGTGATATAATACTAAAGCTGTCGAAAGCACGGCCCGTTGGTCAAGCGGCTAAGACGCTAGCCTCTCACGCTGGAAACATGGGTTCGATTCCCGTACGGGTCACCAAAAAAGAACAGGAGCACGCAAGTGCTCCTGTTCTTTTTTGACGCCGTGTCGGTAATCGACACGGCGTATGCGGAAGCATACGCATGGGTTCGCAACATTGGCGCGCCGCATCCGTGTCGGATGCCTTGCAAGGCGCGACAAATTCCCGTACGGGTCGTATGCGAAGCATACGCGCGGTTCGCATTTTCGCCGTAGAGCAACGCCCGCTCGCGAGGCGTTGGCAAGGCGAAAAATATTCGCCGTAGGCGAAATTCCCGTACTTAGATAGGAGCAACTTTGTTGCTCCTTCTTCTTTTTTGCTGACGCGCTCCGCGCGAGAACCCACTCGTGGCGCTTGCGCCACGAATATGGGTTCGCATTTTGCGAGCAAGGCGACGGGAGCTCGCTCACAAGAGCCGCGAGCAAAAATATTCGCCATAGCGAAATTCCCGTGCAGACAATAAGTAAATTATTCACATAAGATAATCTCATAGGCCTTTCTTGTCTTTTTGGCGTATTCTATAACCGATAACGTTCCTTTTGAGCTCCCGTCCCAAAAAATCAGGAGCTTATCTGCGTAGTCAACTATCTCCTTATTCCTCAAAATCGGTGCGGCTCGTCCGTAACGCTCGTATTGCGGAAGAAACACGGTGAGCTTTAATCCGTTTTTTGCGGCAAATTCGGCGGCAGCGGTGTCTACTCCTTTAGCACCTCCCGAAACAATTTCAGCTCCATCGGGTATGTATTTACTTAAATCGGGCGCCATAATACTTCTTGAACCGACAATTGCAATTTTCATAAAAATCTCCCAAATATAATTTAGTATACTTAAATTAAGTATACATACAACATTATACCACAAAATAATCTTAAAATATACTTATATTAAGATAATTTTGGAGATTATTATGAGAAATAAGAAAAACAAGCATATTGGAATAGAAATCGATCCGGAGCTGCACTATAAATTGCATTACATTTCAAAGTATTACGGACGTTCTGCAAACGGAGAAATTCTGTATCTTATAAGACAGGAAATCAAAGCCTTTGAAAAGAACGAGGGCGAAATTGAAATTCCTGCCGATTGCGCTGAAGCAAGTGAAAAATAATAAACAAGCACCCCAAAAGCGTTACTTTTGGGGTGCTTGTTTATTTGCGTTTATTCTATAAAAACGCGTCAAATCCTTCGTATATCCGCGCCAAGGGCTCTGAGCTTATCCTCAAAGTCCTGATAGCCTCGGTCTATGAACTCAATTCCCGTTATTACGGTCTCGCCTTGCGCGGCAAGTCCTGCAACTACAAGACACGCACCTGCGCGAAGGTCGGTTGCCCTTACTGTTGCGCCCTCAAGCGCGGACACGCCGTTAATAGTTATGGTGTTTTCATCAACAACGTCAATATTAGCTCCCATTTTCAAAAGCTCCTTGACGTAAGCAAAACGGTTGTTCCATACGCGTTCAGTCACGTTGCTCATTCCTCTTGCAAGGCAGAGCACCGCGCTGAACTGTGGGTGCATATCCGTCGGAAAGCCGGGATATGGGTTAGTCTGTATCTGTACTGCGCGGTAGGAAGCGGAGGAATCAACCGTTACGTAATCATCTCCCAACTCAATTCCAACACCCATTTCTCTGAATTTATTGGTTATTGACTCCATGTGCTTGGGGATTATTCTGTTCACGGTGACTCTACCGCCCGTTGCAACAGCTGCTGCCATGTATGTTCCTGCCTCGATCATGTCGGGGGCTATGTCGTAGTTACAGCCGTGGAGCTGCTTTACTCCGCGAATACGTATCATGCTCGTTCCTGCGCCCGATATGTCCGCACCGCACGCATTAAGAAAGCTTGCAGTTTCTACTATATGCGGCTCTCGTGCGGCGTTTTCTATAATCGTAGTACCCTCGGCGCAAACTGCGGCAAGCATTATGTTTATCGTAGAGCCTACGGAAACAACGTCGAAGTAAATAAAATTACCCTTAAGACCGTCGGGTGCGCTTGCCTTGATGTTACCGTCACTGCCGTAGGTTATCTTAGCACCGAGAAGCTCAAAGCCCTTGATGTGCTGGTTTATTGGGCGTGTGCCGAAGTCACATCCGCCCGGGTAACCCACCTGAGCCTCGCCAAATCTTGCGAGCATCGCGCCAATGAGGTAGGACGAGCCTCTCATTTTACTGACGTACTCCATAGGCGGACTTTTCATTTGCACGTCGGTGGTGTCGATAAGGACAGTATCGGTCGTTATAAATCTGACGCGCGCGCCAATAGCTCGCAAGGTGTCAAGCGCGAGCGATATGTCGCTTACGTCGGGAACGTTACCGATAGTACAAATACCGCCGGAAGCGATAGTACCGAATATGACGGGGAGCGCCGAGTTTTTCATTCCGCTTATATTAACGTCACCGTATAGCGGCTTGCCGCCACGGATCAAGAATTTTTCCATAAGTCAGAGCCTCCGTTTTGTGGAAGTGTTTTACGAGGTTGCTATAATATATTCGCGTTATCCTCAAATCTTGACGGAAACGAGGATTTATCGGTTATCTTTGTAATATGCAACTGCCAGATCAACGACCATGCCGTAGCTTTTTGTTCCCTCGGTTCCGTTGATTATCAGAACGGCGTTATTGACAGCGCCGGATACCTCCGAAGCGGCAGAATTTCTGTACTTTTCGTAGAATCTTGAATATGCGTCAAGCTCTGCGCGTACCGCTGTGGGCAAAGTTGCGTATACTTGACTGTAAAGCGACGGATCTGCGCTTGCGAGCGCTGACGCCACGTATTCGTACATGTTCAGGTATGCGCAGTAGCGCACATAATCGTCCTCGGAGCTTGAACAGACAAGAAATGCCACGAAATTAGCCTCATTTTCCCGCGCGATACCACGCTGATGAGCAAGCTCGTGCGCAGCAGTGAATGGAATTGTATAATCGGGAAAGGCTACGTTTATATTGGATTCACCTGTGAAAAATGTGTAAACCCCGGTTATGTGCGTGTATGACATCGGCTCGCTGAGCATGACGGGCTTGAGTCGGCTTTTAAGACGCGGAATAAAGGCATACTCGTCGCAGACGTTGCCGTATGCATCAAGCAGATTTTTATTCATCTCGGAATAATCGTAGGGCATGACGGAAAAGCCGTCGAGAGCGTAGTTTACGTTTTTTGATTCCTCAGCAAGATGCGAGGAAAGTATCATTGCCGTGTCGTAAAGCTCGCGTGCGCTTACGTTCTGACGCTCAATACAGAGCTTTTTGTCAAGCGTAGAGCCGCGGTATGCGGGGGCAAAAGCAAGCGTGAAGCTTGAGAAAATGAGCGCTACCATGGAGAATACGCATACAAAGCTGTAAAGAAGCTCCTTAAGACTTTCTCCATATCTGCGGGTTATCGCACGAGTAATGAGGAAAACCCAAACGGGCAGCAGCAAGAGTGCAAACTCCGCAACCGAAAAGGGTATAAAGCTTGTAGAATGGGCAAGTATTGCTCTGAAAAAAGAGCTTATATAGCGGTTGAAAAAGTCAGAAAATCCTTCGCTGAACAAAAAAATGAGATAAAGCGGAGCACAAGCGGCGGCAACGCCGTATATTATTTTTACTGCAAGGGGGAGGCGCGCTTTCTTGGATTTAGGCGAGACTTGTGCATCGCTTTTGGGCAAGGAAATCTTTTTCATTATTGCTTTTCCTTTGGAATTATATGTTTTTTCAGCTCTTCGTCAATCGGTATATCGTTACTGAATACAGCGCGCGCAAGAGACAGCATATCGGCGTGAAGCGGCGCGCTTACCGTTATTTTGCTTTGGTCCTTTGTCGGAAACGTCAGCATGTATGAATGAAGAGCGTGTCTGTCTATAAGTATACTCGGCGCGCCGTAGAGATCGTCGCCTTCAATAGGGCAGCCGAGACCTGCAAAATGAACGCGCAGCTGATGCGTTCTGCCCGTTATCGGAGAGGCGCAGACCATACAGTGTGTGTCCGAGCGGCAGATTACACGGTATTCCGTTATAGCGCGGTCGCCCCCCTCGTTTTCTCCGCAGTTTTCTCGGACTATGATACTTTCGGCGGTCCTGCGCATATACGTGTCGATAACGCCGCTGTCGTCCTTTAGATTGCCGCGAAGTATCGCGATATACTGTTTACGTATCCGCCCTTCCTTCATAGCTTCGGAGAGATATGCTGCGGAAATTCTGTTTTTTGCTATAAGCAAAAGTCCGCTTGTGTTTCTATCGAGGCGGTTTACAGGACGAAAAACGAATGGAATCCCCTCGTTTGTATATTTGTAGGAGAGGGCATTTGCAACGGTGTCACCGTAATGCCCGAAGGATTGGTGAGTAGGCATATTAGAGGGCTTGTTCGGCACTACCGCGTCGGCATCCTCGTAAGCAATAGGTAAATCAAGATCGGACGGCGTAAGCTTATCGGGAGTGCTATCATCCTCAATTGCAAGCGAGAGAACGTCTCCAGCCCTTAATATATATCTTACCGTAACGTGTTCACCGCTTACAGTTATTCCCATCGGCTTAAATTTCAAATGCTTTACGGTAGCATGGGATAGCCCCAGCTCCTGCTTTAATACGGTGAGCACACTTTTTCCGTCGGAGGCTTCGCTTATTAAATATTCCATAACTACCTCCGCATACTCACGAAAAGACACTATTTATAATATTATATCACTAATAATAAAATATTACAATATTTTTATAAGAAAAAGGAGCGTAAAATTTTTGGTTCGAAGTTTGTTGAAGCTGACAAAAAGAGTGTGTAACCGATTTGCGATGCGCGTCATATTCTAATATCGAGGAGCGAAAAGCTCTCAAATAATGATTTTCGGAGGTTCGCTATGAACAACTGCCTTTGCAATCTTTTTGATAACAACATTATCTGGATAATCATCATCGCGCTTCTTATTTTGACCTGCTGCTGCGGTTAACAGATAAAGCAAACGGCGGTCTGCTTTTGCAGACCGCCGTTTGCTTTTATTGAAATTAAACCAAATGGTCCTCGATTTCTATTACCTGACCGAGTCTGTCTGACTCGAATGCGGCTTCCATGATCTTCATAACGCGCATAACCTGTGCGTGCGTTACGAGCTGAGGCTCGATGCCGTCAACTGCTTTACATACGTTGCGGTAGAAATCATGAACGTCGGACGTGGGGCGAACGATCTCGCTCTCGGATATGGTTTTTTCATCTCTGGGCGCCATAGTCTTTGTAAGTCCTGCTGCGGTGACAACGGGAACAACGTCCTTTTCGTCCCAATTCTTGCAGCATACGATACGGCAATTTTCCGTCCAGTTATTTATTATGGCACTTCCGTTTGTACCCGTCATGTAGAAGCGGGGCATTGATACGAAATGAGACGTTCCAACCTCAATTCTCGCAGTAACGTCACCCTCAAAATACAGATCAAGCTTAAATCCGTCGTCAACCTCGTAGTTGGTTATATGGTCGCAACGGCAGTAAAGCTTTTCAACCTTTTTGTCGTATACGATACGGAGCATCTGGTCGATGAGATGTACTCCCCAATCAAGGATCATTCCGCCGCCGTACTCCTTGTGACCTCTCCAGTCGCCGGGGATACCGCGCGATCCCTGGATTCTCGACTCAACTCCAAACACCTCTCCCAGTTCGCCCGAGGCATATACCTGCTTCATCATCAGATAGTCACAGTCCCAACGCCTGTTTTGGTGTACAGTAAAGAGCTTACCGGTGCGTTCTGATGCCTCGATTATTTTTTCAAGCTCGCTGCTATTCATACAAACGGGCTTTTCGCAGATCACGTTTTTGCCTGCTTCCATAGCCTGAATGGCTATCGACATGTGATGGTCGTTAGGCGTTGCTATTGTGATTATGTCAACACTCTTGTCAGATAGAACATCCTCAAGAGAAGTGTATACATGAAGCTCCTTTTCAGCGGCACGCTCGCGTCTTTGCTCGGATATATCCCATATACCTGCAAGCTCTGCAACGTTACTTGCAAGAATATTTCTTACGTGCCAGCCGCCCATTCCGCCGTATCCGACGACTGCAACCTTCTTTTTACTCATAAGATAAATCCTCCGTCATAATTGAAAAAGGGATAATATCCCCTTATATTTATGCTAATTATAAGACAAATTCGCAAGGTTTTCAAGACATATCGACATATATTCAAGACAAATATTGCTCAATTCTGAAATTAGACTATCACTCTGAGTCAAAAAAAGAATTTTGTAAAAAATTTCTTGAAAAAATCAAAATCCTATTGAGAAATTTAAAAAAATATTATATAATATAGGGGAGAATAAAAAAATACGGAGAGTGCAATGGCAAACACCGAAAAACAAAAGCATATAAGAAACTTTTCTATCATCGCTCACATCGACCACGGCAAGTCAACGCTTGCCGATAGGATACTTGAGGCAACTCAAACCGTTTCCGAGCGCGAAATGGAAAACCGACTGCTTGATAACATGGAGCTTGAAAAGGAGAGAGGAATAACTATAAAGGCAACTGCCGTGCGCCTTAATTACAAGGCGGCAGACGGAGAAACGTACGAGTTTAACCTCATAGACACCCCCGGTCACGTTGACTTTAACTACGAGGTGTCTCGCTCACTTAACGCCTGCGACGGCGCATTGCTTGTCGTTGACGCGACACAGGGAATAGAGGCGCAGACCTTGGCGAATGCGTATCTTGCGGTAGATGCAAATCTTGAAATAGTTCCCGTAATAAACAAAATAGATCTACCATCGGCTGACGTTGAGCGCGTGAGAGGGGAGATAGAGGATATTATAGGTATACCTGCCGAGGATTGTCCCGCGGTATCCGCAAAAACAGGACTTAACATTGAGCAGGTGCTTGAGGCTGTGGTGCGCGACGTGCCCGCTCCGTCGGGAGACGCGGACGCTCCTTTGAAGGCGCTTATTTTCGACTCCTACTACGACAGCTATCTCGGAGTTGTTGTAAACGTGCGCGTATTTGATGGCTCGCTTAAAAGCGGAGACAGAATAAGACTCATGAGCACGGGAACGGTATTCGACGTAGTTGACGTTGGATATATGACTCCCTTTGGATTGCAAAAAGCAGATTTGATATCTGCGGGAGACGTCGGATATATAACGGCGTCGATTAAGAGTATCGGAGATACGCAGGTGGGGGATACCATAACTCTTGACGAGTGTCCGACTGACGAGCCTTGCCCCGGCTTTAAGCCTGTTCATCCTATGGTTTACGCAGGTATTTATCCCGCGGACGGAGCAAAGTACGGCGATCTTCGCGATGCGCTGGAGAAGCTTCGTCTTAACGACGCGGCGCTTGTTTTCGAGCCCGAAACCTCAATCGCTTTGGGCTTTGGATTCCGTTGCGGATTTTTAGGACTTTTGCACATGGAGATAATTGAGGAGCGACTTGAACGCGAATTTAATCTCGATCTTATAACCACCGCGCCCTCGGTTATTTACGAGGTGAAAAAGAGAGATGGGGAGCTGCTTCGTATAGACAACCCCTCAAACTTCCCACCTGCCGATGAAATAGACGTTGCGTACGAGCCTATCGTGCGCGCAAATATCATTACTCCCACCGAGTTCGTGGGCGGTCTTATGGATCTTTGTCAGGACAGACGCGGAACCTTTATAGATATGAAATATATAGATACTGCGCGAGTTGAGCTGCATTACGATTTGCCTCTCAACGAGATAATTTACGACTTTTTCGATGCTCTTAAGAGCCGTTCGCGCGGATATGCGTCGCTTGATTACGAGCTTGGCGAGTACGTCGCAAGTAAGCTCGTGAAGCTCGACTTCCTTCTTAACGGAGAGCAGGTGGACGCGCTGTCGTTTATCGTTCACGAGGAGAAGGCTTACGCCAGAGCGCGTCGTATAGCCGAAAAGCTTAAGGATAATATACCGCGTCAGCTCTTTGAGGTGCCAATACAGGCGGCAATCGGCTCGCGCATTATTGCAAGAGAAACGGTTAAGGCGATGCGTAAGGACGTGCTTGCAAAGTGCTACGGCGGAGATATTACCCGAAAGAAAAAGCTGCTTGAAAAGCAGAAGGAGGGTAAGAAGAAGATGCGCCAGCTCGGATCGGTTCAGGTTTCTCCCGAGGCGTTTATGGCGGTTCTTAAGCTTGACGACGATAATTGATGTGTGGGAGTACATTTTCGTAAAATTGCGAAAAGCTATTTACAAACACGGTGCTTTGTTGTATAATTAAACGTAAGGTCACGTGATTTTCGGAAAGGAGGATATGAGTATGAGCGAGCCTATTTTGACGTGCTCAGGTGTGCGAAAGGGATACCGAAGCGGCTACCCGATAATCAGAAATTTCAGTTGCAGTATGCCTTCGGGAAAAATAATTGGCTTACTCGGCCCTAACGGCTGCGGTAAATCAACGCTTATGAAGCTTCTTGGCGGAATTTTAATTCCCGACAGCGGAGAAATATGCGTATGCGGAGAGAAAAGAAGCGAGTTGACCAATTCATTCGTATCCTATCTTCCCGAAAAAAATTCTTTTTCTTCCGGCATGCGCGTTGAGCAGATAATAAAGCTATTTTCGGATTTTTATGCTGATTTTGATGAGTCGCTTGCCAGAACGATGCTTTCTGATCTCGATATAAGAACCCATGTTCGTATGCGAGCTCTCTCCAAAGGAGCAAAGGAAAAGGTACAGCTCGTTATGGTTATGTCCAGAAGGGCAAGGCTTTACTTACTCGACGAGCCTCTTGCGGGAGTTGATCCTGCTGCAAGGGAGTATATATTGAATACTGTCTTTAAAAATCTTTCGGACGATGCGACGGTTATAGTTACTACGCATCTAATTCAGGAGATAGAGCCCGTGCTCAACGAGGTGTACTTTATCGGCTTTGGCGGACGAATTTTGCTTTCTGGGGACGTCGATGAAATACGTCGCGAACGAGAAAAATCAATACATGAATTGTTCAAGGAGGTGTTCAGATGCTCAAGAAGCTGATGAAATACGACCTTAGAGCTATCGGTAAGTATTGGTTTTTTATCGCTGCTTTAACTCTCGCAATATGTATTTTCGAGGGCTTTTTGCTCCGCCTGTCAATCTCTTTGCTTGGAAACGGCAGAGTGCTGTGGGCAGTGTTCGGAATGATAGGCTTTTATTTCGGAATGGTGTCGGTGAGCATGACTCTGCCGCTCACCTTGATTTTGGTGTTTTACCGCTTTTACAAGCAGCTCTATACTGACGAGGGATATTTGATCTTCACTCTTCCTGTAACGCGCAGACAAGTTTTGACCTCAAAAACGTTGAGTGCGATTATCTGGACTATACTTCAGCTTGGAGTTATCGGTGTAGGTGCTTGTTCAATTCTGTTGATTGCGCCTCCTGCGTCGGAAAACGGAGCGTACTTTAATTCCGTCATATTTAGCGGACTTCTGTCTGTGCTTCGCCTTGCTTGGAGCGACGTTGGCGCGTGGGTGATCGTGTACGCTGTTTGCGCTTTGGTGTTCGGCTTGTTATGTATTTGGATAGCGGTAGGTGTGGCACAGCTCTGTATTACGGTTGGTGCTACGGTATTTAAAAAATTCAAGCTTGTGGCGGCTATCGTTATTTACGGCGTTGCGAATGCATTCGTTTTGGTCGTTGTTGATATGCTTACGTCGGTGTCGGTAATTTTGCTTGCTGACGGCTTCGTGGATATTTTAGCGGCATCAGGTGGAGTGCTTCAGTGCGTAGCCTTCACTCTCATACTGCTTATTTCATGCATTATGGCGGCAGTTGTGGCTGTGCTTGTGCATTTGACGACTCTTGACCGAATTGAGCGAAAGCTCAGCTTGTCATAAGGAGGTAGAGCCGTGAAAAGAGATAAGAAATTTTTAAAAAAGACGTATATTTTGCCCGTTATCATAATACTTTTGGCACAGCTTTTGTCAGTTTTTGCATTTGCCGATACGAAGCAGTTCGTTAATTGGACGCTTTCTTTGGACGGTGAGGTTATTGAGGGTAACGGCAAAATGTATACGAAATACGGATATACTGACGTAATGCTTGATGCCGATGATGTTTATCAGTATGCAAACGGTATAAGTCCGTCAAGCGGCGAGGCTTATAGGGTATATGCTCCTGCGAACGATACGGAATTTATATGGATAGTGCGTTCGGATGAGCTTGAGATTTATGCGACTGATAAAGGAAGAACAGAGCTTGATAGCTTTATCGGCGGAGAAGGCGGGATATTTAGAATAGTAGGAGATGCGCATCAAAAAAGCGCAATAGATAAGTCGTGTGTTGAATCTATGAGGGGAGCGACGTCTACACTTGATATCGATGTTCGTGAGCTTCGCGCCGTTGACAGCTACGAGATTTA
Organism: Oscillospiraceae bacterium; assembly: GCA_015065365.1. Taxonomy (GTDB): domain Bacteria; phylum Bacillota; class Clostridia; order Oscillospirales; family CAG-272; genus HGM12713. The sequence goes on from SVQL01000025.1 coordinate 12,540, forward strand.
CGCATACGATGCGACGGATACGCTGGCGTACAAGTACGGAGCAGTATTCTTTTATGGCGATGAGCTATTATTTGTCAGATATTCCGAGCTTTCTAATAACTGCTTTGATGCCGACGGAAACTTTTCTTTCCGCAGCGGAACGGTTACAATGAAGATATTGGACGGCGAGAGCACAAGTCAGATAAAGCTTGCAGGTGAGAATATGTCATACCGCAGTACGGCGCATCACTATGAGAACTTTTCCGACGCAACTCCAGATATACCAAAGGCGTTTTTCTGGATGTGCTGCTTGGCGGTGGGCTTTGTGTTGCCTCTGCCGATGCTTGGACTTGGACTTTTGATGCCAAGATTAAAATTTTTGAGCAGACCGAGAGCTTGGTATTGGCTTGCGGTTCTTGCAGCCTTGTGGATAGTGCTTTCGGCGGTGCTGATGGTGCTGTTGCTAATATGAAGATTTTAACTAACGAAAAATATGGCAGAGCGTTTAACACGCTCTGCCATATTTTTATCAAACGATATATTTGTTTATAACATAACGGCTGATGCTTTTAGATTTCAATAAGATGCTTTGGGCTATGTGTCAGATTTACTACCGCCCCGTTGCCGTCAATCGCAATCATATCCTCAATACGTACCCCGTATTTGCCCTCTATATAAATACCGGGCTCAACCGTCACTACGTTGCCGCGGCGTAATATACTGTCTTCCTTTGCCTTGGGTGAGAACGATGGAGCTTCGTGAATATAAAGACCTACTCCGTGACCGAGAGAATGACCGAAGCAGCTTCCATAGCCTGCCGAATCAATTACGTTTCTTGCTATTGTGTCCGCCTCACGGCAGCCTATACCCTCGTGTATTGCATCAAGCGCTGTGAGCTGCGCTCGGAGAACTGTATCGTAAACCTTTTTCATCTCGCAGTCAGCTTTGCCTATAACCACGGTTCTCGTCATATCGGAGCAGTAGCCTGCGTATTTTGCTCCAAAGTCCATCGTAAGAAAGCCGCACGAGAGCTTTTTGTCGGACGGAATGCCATGGGGCAGAGAGGAAGCCGCTCCCGACACGGCAATAGTGTCGAACGCGCATGAGTCCGCGCCGTGCTTGCGCATGAAAAATTCAAGCTCCAAGGCTACCTCGCGCTCGGTCTTGTCGGGAGTAATAAATCCGAGGATATGGTCGAACGCTGCGTCTGTAATGCTTTGCGCCTTTATTATAAGAGCAAGCTCGTCTGCGTCCTTGACGGTTCTCATGTTCGCCAGTACGTCCGACGCGCCCGTGGCAAGCGATACATCGGGCATGGAGTCTCGCATTTTTGAAAAGGTAGAGACGGGAACATCTGTGTCTTCAATAGCAAGTACCCTTGCTCCGTTCTCTTTGGCAATAGCGTTTATGGCAGAGAACATACCGTCCGTCGGTACCCTTACCTCAAAATTGCTTACGGCAAGGCGCGCCGCCTCGGCGTAACGGAAATCTGTCAAAAGAAAAGCGCGCTCGCGGAGAATGAGGAGATAACCGTCGGTGTAGTCAAAGCCGCAAAGATAACGGATATTAAGCTCCGATGAGATTATGGCGCCATCCGCACCGAGAACGTCAAGCTCTCTTTGAAAACGTGCAAGTCGCGTCATTCCTTGCCTCCCGCGGCGAGCCACATTGCCTTCATCGTAAGTGCGTCGTCCGACTGCGTTCCGTCGGATTCACTGATAATTCTCGGAGCAACGCCTTCTTTGATAATCGCCTCGGCAAGTCCGTCAAATTCGGGACCGTAGAGAGAATCTGCAAACGTAAGATGCTTTTTTTCGCCCTTTGCGGTATATTCTATCTTTGAAAAATGACAATGCAGATTGTATGCGTATTCATCACCGAGCGCGTTTGCTATGGTGTCAAACACGCGGCGGTAGCTGTCGCAGTCGGGAAACTGACCGCCGACTCCGCGCGCGTTAAGATGACCGAAATCGACTACGGGGCAATATTTTGGGGATATCTTGCAGAGTGTGAGTACCTCGTCGAGTGTGCCGAGCTGATTTATCTTACCCATGGTCTCAAGTCCCATGCGCACGTCAGTGTCTCCATTCACCTCAAGGTTACGTTCAAGAGTGTCAGCTGCGAGTCTCATGGCTTCATCGCGGGAAATGGTAGCGGCGCTGCCCGTGTGAATTACTATCGTGTCAGCTCCTAAAAGAGACGCGGCGTGAAGCGAGCGACGAATGTACTCTATACTGTTGGTGCGCTTTTGCTCCTCTACGCTTGAAAGCGATATAAAATACGGTGCATGAAATGACATCAGAATTTCGTTGCGGCGCGCCTCCTCGCCTATCGCGGCGAGCATTGCGTCGTTCGTATTGATACCCCTGCCAGCCTCAAACTCATACGCATCAAGTCCTATTGAGCGTATCCATTCGGGGGCTTCAAGCGTGGACTTTTTACCTGCTGCTTTAAATGAATCACTGTTTCCGCCGGGACCGAAGGTGGGACGGCTTGCGAATATTTTTTTCATTTCCACGTCCTCCATGAAAGAGAATTTTTTTTGACCGTTACGCCGTGAAGCTTGCGGTATTTGCGTATATATGGGCGTTCGAGTTCACGCTTGAATCTGAAAAATGCGTCCGTTCTGTCCTTGATAGGCGGAACGATGATTGAGACGAGACCGAGACGGTGCGCGGCGAGCGTATCCGTCAGAAGCTGGTCACCAAGAGCCGCCGTGTCTTTCGGTGTGCTGCCCATTTTTTTCATAGCGTCGATTATTGATTTACCAGATGGCTTTTTACTGTCGGGGTATGCGTAAAGCCCCAAAGAGCGATTGAAAAGCTCGACACGCTCCTTGTGATTGTTTGATATGAGTGCCGCTTTAATTCCGTGAGCCTTCAGTGAGTCAAACCAAGCTACTGTTTTTTCATCGGGCTCGTCTTGCTCGTAGGGTGCGAGCGTGTTGTCAATATCTATTACGAGTGCTCGCACTCCGATTGATTCCAGAAAGCTCGGTGTTACGTCCAAAAAGGAATCAAACATATACTCGGGAAGGAGAAGCGGTTTTGTTTTTTTATACTTCATAAGTACTCCGTAAAAATAGGATATACTTTATTTTACCATATATCCGCGACTTACGCAAGACCTTTGTCAAAATACACCCACAAAAAATATTTTAAAAAAATTTAAAATTCCTATTGACAAACTAAATTGTTTGTGGTATCATATTAAGGCAGTTTTGAGACTGTCAACTGAATATGCGAGTGTAGTTCAATGGTAGAATCCCAGCCTTCCAAGCTGGTCGCGTGGGTTCGATTCCCATCACTCGCTCCAACGAATGGCGCATCTTGGTGCGCCATTTGTAAGGTTTAGAGCAAAATCTAAAGCCTTATGTGCCTTTAGCTCAGCCGGATAGAGCAACTGCCTTCTAAGCAGTAGGTCGGGGGTTCGAATCCCTTAAGGCACGCCAAAACAAAAAACCACCCAATCGGGTGGTTTTTTTGTTTTGGCAGTGCATTCTGACAAGGGATTCGAGCGGTGACCGAAGAATTTTGCGAAACATAAAAAATAAATTTCTTTTAATTTTTTTTTATAAAAAAAGTATTTTGTCAAATTTTGGCGTATATTATATATACAAGTAAAATTTAAGGCGGTAAAAATATGAGCGAACAAAAAATTTTGAAATCAGGTTATTCTTTTGGAACAAAGGCAATAGACACCTACGACAGTTGTTGTGATTTATTTGGATTTAAGCCTTCTTATCGCGGAAGCTTTGCAGCACAAAAGACGTTGTACGCAAAACGCGCAAGCAAAGAATGGTATAGCGTTTGGATGCTCGCTCATTCCGGCTTGAATGAAAGCTTTTTGCAGGCAAAAAAGCGAGGTTCAGATTGGTATAATATGTTTGTTGCTCCCGATGAAACGATAAAAGAATTTTGGTTTAGACCAAGTATGTACATAGAAGATGATTCCATAAGAATTACCTTCGCAAAAACCAAGCAAGGGATTTATGTTTTCAAAGGAGTATATCAGCCCGTAAAAGCAGATTGGGAAATCGGACCGAGCGGAAAAATTGAATGGGTGAGAACTTTTAAGAGAATATCTATCGTTTACCCAATGGTTGACGAGGTGCCCGAAACCAGAATCGGATCGACTTTCGTAGAGCCCCCCGTTTCTCCCACCAAGTCTACGTCGGTAGAAATTACCGCTGTAATCGACAAATGCCAGATCGTCGCTCACGTTATTGAAGAAAACCGAGAAACCAAGGTATACGTAGACGTTTCTGTCCGTTCTTGGCAAAAGTCTTTAATCGGGAAGAAGAAGGACGATACGTTCAAGCTACCAAATGCAACTCTTACGTACAAGATCAAAAAAATATTGATGGTAGGGACTATCAAGTGAGATAAGCTCCGTGAAGAAACAGTAAAGCTGAAGAACAAATTGTTAATTGGAGGATAAGAACAATGACTTATAAGGATAAGGTTAAAGAGATAAAACCCGATTGTGTCACCAATATAGTATGTGGTGGCGTGATAGGTTGCCCGTCTACGTACTTTGATATGGAGAGCATTTGTACTCTTGAATTTAATCAATATTGGAATAAAAAGGATTGTAATGCTTGCTGGAATAATGAGTATAAAGGAGAGCCTGTACTATGAGAATTAAAGAGTATATTGCCTGATAGATAAGGTCAAGATACAGATGTATATCGACATCTACAATGAGTACATGTGCTTCATTGTTGAATAATATCAAAAAGGGCTACCGTGTTAGGTATCCCTTTTATTGTATAACGAAAATCACGCGATAGTCGCGTGGTTCAATAGAGGTTAACAGATGGAAAGAAAAAATAAAGGATTAAGAAGAAAGTAAAAAAGAGTCGAAAGAAATTGTACATTGGGGTTGTTCTTTGTTTTTAATTTTGATTTTAAATTGAATTTGTTATAACGGACCGTCGGGGACGCCGGTCTCTACATTTCAAAATATCACCGCAATTGTATTTTTATTAAAATATAAAATAAAAAATATTTAACCCAATGAGTATAATTTAAACATTTGTAGGGACAGGCGTCCTCGACTGTCCGTTTTTAAATAAAAAAGAAAGTCATCGGTATGTAGGAATTTGAAAATTGAAAATTAAAATTTGTAGGGCGGGGGTTTATCTCCCGCCGTATATTGAATTGACGTCCTTTGTAACGGCGGCAGCAAGCCACCGCCCTACGTATAAACAGAGCCTTGCGCAATAAAATTTTATTTGTGCGTTAAATATGTTTTTTGCGGGTCACCGAGGACGCCGGTCCCTACAAGTAACAACAAGGGTCAAACAGCTCCGTTTACGGATAGCAAGTAACAATTGCATAGCTGGCAGGCCAATAAAAAGCGCACTTGTGCGTAGCCGGTAGTATTAGGGCTATGCCCGAAACTGAAATAGGGGATATTTATTGTCAGTGCATTCTGAGTAGGGATTAGAACGGTGACACACAAGTGCTTTTTCACTTAATCCGTCGCTTATCGCTTCAAATTTTTTGTCGAGGGATTGTCGATAACATTTCCGTCCTCGGAGTATCGTGAGCCGTGGCAGGGGCAATCCCACGTGTGCTCGGCACGGTTCCACGTAAGAGCGCAGCCGAGATGTGTGCAACGCGGAGCGGTAGGTCTTACAAGATTTAATGCGGACTCCCCGATATTTGCCCAAAGCTGCTTTGTGAATATATTTCTCTGCGGAGCGAAAAGCTGCTCGTACTTGTTCTTTTTGTCCGTAAGTGCATCGGCAAGCACCTCAGCGGCAACTGCCGAGCTTGTCATACCCCATTTGTTAAAGCCTGTGGCAACGTAGAGGTCGGGTGTGAGAGAGCAATACCTGCCTATATACGGAATTTCGTCAAGCGCCATGCAGTCCTGAGTTGCCCAGTGGTGCGTTTCGTCAGAGCCCTTGTATGCTTTTTCTGCTGTTTTACGCAGATACTCCCAGCCGCCGCCGTTCTTGCCCGTTCTGTGACCGCCGCCGCCCAGAAGCAAAAGCTCTCCGTAGCTGCGGAAGGAAAGCCCTGTGCCGCTGTCGTCAACGTACATTCCGTCGGGAATATACGCGCCCCGAAGGGCAATAACGTACGAGCGGTGCTGATACATTTTCAGAAAATAACCGCCGAAACGGTCCATAAAGGGGAAGTGCGTTGCGACCACCGTTTTCTTTGCACGTATTTTGCCGTGATGGGTTACGGCAACGCCGTTTGACACGTTTTTTACGAAGGTGTGCTCGTAGATATTAAGATCTTTTGCAACAGCCGCAACGAATTTCAGCGGATTGAACTGTGCCTGAGCTGGAAAACGGACAGCCCCCACCGTGTCTAAGGGTAAGGGGAGTCCGCAGCGAAGCTCCGCGGGATAACCGATTCGCTTTAATACTGCCATTTCCGAGTTTAATACGTCAAGGCTGTCAAGCGTGTAAACGTAATTGTCCTTTTGTTCAAAGTCGCAATCAATATCGCGGCACAGCTCGGTGTATCTGTCAATTGCTTTAAGATTTGCTTCAAGATACGCCTTTGCTGCGCCGAGTCCGTAGCGGTTTGCGATTCTGTGGTATACAAGTCCGTGCTGGGCGGTTATTTTGGCAGTTGTGTTGTGCGTTGTTCCACCGCATATACGGTCTTTTTCAACTAAAATATAAGAGATTCCGCGCCGCCGGAGCTCAAGAGCTACCATAATACCCGCCATTCCTCCGCCTATGATAAGCACGTCGGTGCTTATATCTCCCTCAAGAGATTGAAAGCGGGGGAGTGAAATTTCGTCTTGCCAAAGTGATGACATATATAAGGTCCTTTCGGTGATTTTTATATCTGTCATTTATTTTTTTACAAGTGAGTGAATATTATTCTTTACTTGCCTTTAAAAAAACAATGAAAAAATTGAAAATTGCTATTGACAACCGTGAACTATTATGTTATAATATATGCCGTCGATTGCGACGACTTGAATTTAATACGGTGGGATTGGCGCAGTTGGTTAGCGCGTCAGGTTGTGGCCCTGAAGGCCGTGGGTTCGAATCCCATATCTCACCCCAACAAAAAACGCACTTGCATTTGCAAGTGCGTTTTTTGCATGATGCTTGCCATCATTGCTAGCGCAGAGAGCAACATTATTTTGAGAACAGCGAAAAACAAAATGTCGCATTTTTTGACATTTTCGGAGGTGCGCTAAAAGTTATTTTTGCGTTGAAAAATAACGAAAATTGTCTTTTTTCGTATAATTATTGTAAATATTATTATATTATTAAGAAATTATTTAAAATTATGTGTTATAATAATAAATAATACTTTGATTTTGGAGATGAGGCTATGAGCAAAAGACACGTAAATATTCCCGTCTTTATTCCTCACGAGGGCTGCCCGAACGCTTGCGTGTTTTGCAATCAGCGCTCCATATCGGGAACACAGCGCTTTTCTCCCGAGTCGGTGGACGGAATTATAAGCGAGGCGCTCTCTACCGTCGGCGAGGACGCGGAGTGTGAGATAGCGTTTTTCGGTGGCTCGTTTACGGGCATCGACCGCTCACTCATGCTTTATCTTTTAGGCGTTGCGCAAAAATACGTTGACGCGGGCAGAGTAGAGAGTATAAGGCTTTCAACCCGCCCGGACTATATAAATGACGAAATTATTGCCGACCTCTCCCGATTTTCGGTGCGGACGGTTGAGCTTGGGCTTCAAAGCTTTTCGGACTCGGTGCTGGTGGCGTCGGGCAGAGGTCATGACGCGGAGTGCGCGAGGGTGGCATGTCGCAAGCTGAAGGTGGCAGGCTTTACGCTTATTGGGCAGATGATGATAGGACTTCCAAATTCCGATA
>SVQL01000120.1 GCA_015065365.1 Oscillospiraceae bacterium
TTTTATTTCTCCTTTTTCTTTTGTTTTCTTTTATTATACCATAATAAAAAGGTAGATACATAGTGGTTTTCTATGTGTCTACCTTTATTTTACCATTTCACACTGCTGGTGGTTTTCGTTTCACAAAAAAATCGCAGGTCAGTTTTGCTGACCTGCGAAAAGATTTTTTAATTATTCAGTTGCTTCGGGAGTCTCGCTCTCGTTCTCACCGAGAATACCGTCTATTATGTTTCCGACTCCGTTGATAATGTTATCAACGATTTCCTGATACTTGGGAGACTGGTCAAAGCCCTTGATCTCTGCGCAGGAAGCAACTCTGGTCTTGAATGCCTTTCCGTTGGAGGTGTAGAAAAGCTGCCATTCGCTGTTGTCTACGTCGTAGAACGCCGCATACGCTACCTTTGCGTTGTCATCGGAGAACGTGGGAATAGAGGTCACGTCACTCGTGCCGAACTTGGCTACCTTCTTGTCGGAGCCTTCGGATGTCGTGTAAATCGTCATTCCGTCGGTGAAGGAGAAGTAGAGAGTGTTCGAATATCTGTGCATCGAGATGTGCTTAACGTCATCTGCGATTCTCTGGCTGTCGTCCTTAGATACGTTGTAGTAAACGAGGCTGGAAACGTCGCTTATCCAGTAAAGGTTGCCCTTTGCGGTTACTGCGAAATCCTCAACGCCTTCCTCAATCTTCTCAGCACTGCCGGAGCTCTTGAGGTTCTTCTGCATGAGGTTGCCCTTATCGTTTATGTAGTAGAAGTAATTTCCGTTGGGAGAGAAGATGCCGTCAAAATTGGAGATCTTATCGATTGAGTAATCCTTAGCTACCTTGAAGTGAGGACATGCGTCCACAATAGCGTTTTCGAGGCTTGCGCTTGAGTACTTGAAGAATACGTTCTTGTAGGTCTCAAACATAGCAACGTTGCCCTTAATGGTGAAGGGCTTGTAAATACCCTCTATGCTGAACTTTGCGGGAGTTACCTCGTCGCTCATTTTCTTGAGGTTGAAGGATGCGAGGTAGGTGTAAATCTTACCGTCATTACCGAATGCGGAGTAAACGACCTCGTTGCCTGCGATGTTGACGTCAACGATGGAGTTGAACTTATCTGCAATAAGGTATTTGTCATTATTGTCGTTGAAGGGAACAACGTAAAGCGACTTAGTAATTCCGTCTCTCGAAGCGGAAGCGTAAATAACCTTACCGTTGTTGGAAATTGCCTCGGGAGTCATGTTCTTCTGGAACTTGACCTCGTCGCTGTCATTCCATACGCAAAGGAAGGAGCGAAGCTCGTTAGCCTCGTTAGCCTCTATCTTATTGTATACAACAGTGCTTCCGTCCGCAGAAATGTGGAAGGTATTCTTGATAAGCGTGTAATCAAGAATGTTATTGGTCTTGAGCATTCTCTCCTCGCCGTGTCTTTCAGTGTAGAGGATAATGCCGTTAGCTTCCTCATAAAATACTACTGCGGGCTTGAGAGAAGCGGTTGCCAAAACCTCGGTAACGGGGTTGGTCGTAACCTCAACAGGAGACTTTGAGCCCTTAATGTAAGAAACGTTATAACCCTCGCCGTCTACGTTTTCAATTATGTATGCGAATGAACGGTCAGCTGACGGAATAACCTTAACCTCATTTTCATAGGATGCGATTATCCTTCCGTTTGCAGCAACGTGATAGGTATCGTCCTCGTCGCAGTACGCAACGTAAGAGTTATTTGTGTAAGTAATATCTCCGCCCGAATTAGCAACAGCCACAACGACTATAACAACGATAAGCAGAACCAGAACTGCAAGAGCAGCAGCGGCAATAATTATCGCCTTGGGGTCGAGCTTAAAGCCGCCCTTTTTGCCGTTTGAGGACTTTGCGCGACGGGGAGCAGCTCCACCGGCGGCAGCGCCCGACGAGAATGAACCGAAATCGTCGGTTTCAGCGGCATCGTATGTAAATGCGCTGTTTTTGGGCTTTGCGAACCTTGCCTGTCCTGCGCCTGCGGCAGTAGCGAAGGCGGGACGCATATTGTTCTTGAAAAACATGTTTAACCTCCATTGATATGCATTGATATCTTATTTTATACCATGATAAGATATTATACCATATATATATAAGAATTTGAATAACATTTTTTTAAATAATTGTGAACTTACTGTTAACCGAGTCTACATCTTGTGACAAAAAGTGCCAAAAACGCGAAATCACCACATTATTTTGATTTTGTGTTTGTCATAAAGTGGCTTGGACGGGCATATTATTCAACAGAAATCGGGATCACCGAAAAGCAGAGGAAACGGAGGACGGACGAATGGCGATAAAAATATACGAAAAAAGACATGCTGCTTCAGTCCTGCCAAGTATTTTTTCAGAGATTTTACCGCCCGCAATTTATTCGTCGCTTACGGAGCTTTGTAAAAACGGTCTTGAAATTGAGGAAGTCAGACTTCGTGCGGGGCAGCTTTGTACGGTTACCGCAAGAGACGGAAATATTTCTTTTGGACAAGGGCTGTCGCAGACGGAAATGGAGCGCATATTTGAGAGGATCTGCGGCGGCTCTGTATATGCTCATGCCGATACGATACGGCGCGGATACGTTACGCTTGACGGCGGAATCCGAGTTGGAGTGGTGGGCAGAGCCTCAACTGACAAGGGCGAGATTGTCGGAGTTTACGACGTCAGCGCTCTTTGCTTCAGATTGCCGAGAAAAATAGTGAGAGTGGGAGAACCCGTTTGTCAGCTTTTACGCGAGCAGGAGGGGACGGGGGGAGTGCTGGTGTTTTCGCCTCCCGGAGAGGGGAAAACCACACTTTTGCGTTCGGTAATTTCAAAAATGGCAGGGGGAGCTAACCCGTGGAGAGTGGTCGTTATTGATACCCGTGACGAGCTTTGCGCGTTCCTTGAGCAGCAAGAGCTATGCGTTGACGTGCTCCGAGGATATCCGCGGCCCTTGGGAATAGAGATTGCCGCGAGAAGCATGAATGCGCAGCTCGTGGTTTGTGACGAAATCGGCGACCGAAGCGAGGCAGAGGCGATAATCGCCGCTCAGAATTGCGGAGTGCCTCTGCTTGCGTCGGCGCACGCATCCGACGTATCGGGATTGCTTCGCCGTAGCGGTATACGCGAGCTTCACCGAGCGGGGGTGTTTGGTGCTTACGTCGGGATACGGCGAACGGAAGGCAGGCGGGATTACGAGTATTGCGTGACGTATCAGGAGGAAGCGGATGAGTTTTTTGAAAATTCTCGGAGCGTTGCTTGTAGCATGTAGTGGGATTTTTGTTGCGCGCTCTCTCAATTCCGCCCAAAGAGGCAAGCTTCGTCAGCTTAATGGAGTAATCGCGTTTTTGCGATTTATGGAAACTAATATCGACGCGTATTCAATGCCTTTGCCCGAAATACTTAAAAGATGTCCGCGCGAAATATACGCGGATTGCGGATATTCCGAGGATAATCCGCCAAGCGTCGTTAAAGATATATTCGACGCGTGTATGCTCCTTGACGGTGAGCTTCGCCGCCTGCTTGATGAGTTTTCGTGCGA
>SVQL01000026.1 GCA_015065365.1 Oscillospiraceae bacterium
GAGAAGGGTTATTCTCGTATCGGATACGAGCTTAAGTCTTTCGTTGGGGATAACGATGAGAGAGTCAACGTACTGAGCAAATTCAGCAATTCCCTCCTCAGCCTGAGCCATACGGCGTCTGCCCTCAAATGCGAAGGGCTTAGTTACGATACCTACTGTGAGAATGTCCATCTCGTGAGCTATTCTCGCAACGACGGGAGCTGCTCCCGTACCCGTTCCACCGCCCATACCTGCGGTAATAAATACCATTTCGGCGCCGGAAAGTATCGCTTTAATATCGTCAATGGATTCTTCCGCTGCTCTTGCACCGATGCTGGGATTAGCTCCTGCGCCGAAGCCCTTGGTGATCTTCTCGCCTATAACGAGCTGTGTAGGTGCTAAGGAATTCTTGAGAGCCTGACGGTCCGTGTTTATGGTAACGAACTGTACCCCCTTAACGCCCGAAGCAATCATTCGGTTTACAGCATTGTTTCCGCCGCCGCCGACACCGATAACCTTAATACAAACATTGCTCTCGCACGCTTCATCGTGTTCAAAAGTCATTTTTAAATCCTCCAAATACTACTTTTTTATTCCGCTTCAACGAAGCATAATATACATACCAATATAATAATATATTTTACTGTATTTTTCAATAGTTTTTTATAAAATTAAAGATTATTTTACAATTTTCCCTATAATATTTTTTTCAAAAGGAAATCTACTATTTTTTTTGAGGCAAATCCGTCGCCGTATGGGCTTTTTGCGCTTGCCATTGACTCGAAAGTATCCAAATCTGAAAGAACCTTGCTGACTGTTGCTACTATCTGTTCTCTGTCAGTTCCCGCAAGTCTTGCTACACCTGCAAGTATTCCCTCGGGACGCTCCGTAACGTTTCTCATAATCACGACAGGCTTACCAAGGGCTGCCGCTTCCTCCTGCAAGCCTCCCGAATCTGTAAGCACCATATAGCATTTTGAAATTATATTATGGCATTCCACTACGCCGAGCGGTGCGCAAAGGCTCACCTGCTTACATTCTCCCAATATTTTGTACGTTATCTCACTTACACTTGGATTGGGGTGCACGGGACATAGAAAATGTACGTCGTCAAAGCGCGCAGCCACCTCTCTTACAGCCATGAGCATTTCTGCCATGATCCTTCCGTGACTTTCCCGGCGATGCGCCGTAAGAAAAATAAGTCGTTTCCCATAATTATCATTAAGTAAGGAATGCTCGAAACCTTGTGTTACGGTATATTTGAGTGCATCCACTGCCGTATTTCCCGTCACGGCTACTCTATCGGGTGAAACACCTTCCTCATAAAGATTATTTGCAGCGTATGAAGTGGGGGCAAAATGAAGCTTTGCCGTCATTGCTATGCTGCGGCGGTTAAGCTCCTCAGGAAAAGGAGAGTAAATATCGTGAGTGCGAAGTCCCGCCTCGACGTGCCCGACGGGAATACCGGCGTAGAAAGCAGCGAGAGACGTTGCAAATGCGCTTGAGGTGTCCCCGTGCACCATAACGGCATCGGGACGAATTTCGTCAAGCACACGCGCCATACCCATAAGAACCTCTGACGTTACGTATACAAGTGACTGACTCCCCTTCATAAGCTTTAAATCAACGTCTGCACTCACTCCGAATGCCCCCATTGTGCCCGTTAACAGCTCTCTGTGCTGCCCCGTAACACAAACAACAGTTTCCACGTTCGGACGACTGTAAAGCTCCCTTATCACAGGGCACATTTTTATCGCCTCCGGACGAGTGCCGAAGGCGACGAGTATCTTCAATTTTCTATCCATCAATATCCCGCCTTTATCTGTGTTTTGAGTCGTGCTATTATTTTTTTCTCCAAGCGAGATATATACGACTGCGAAATTCCGAGCTTATCGGCAACCTCCTTTTGTGTCATTTCCTTTTTTCCGTTCATACCGTACCGTAGCTCTATTATCTCCCGTTCCCGCTCATCAAGATCAGCGACGGCACGGCGCACAGCCATTCTCTCCTCAAGCTGCTCTATCTCAAAGGAAACACAGTTATCCTCGCTTCCGAGTATATCGGACAGTAAAAGCTCGTTGCCGTCCCAATCAGTATTCAGCGGCTCATCAATAGACACCTCTGCACGCGCCCCTGAATGCTTCCTTATGTACATGAGTATCTCGTTTTCAATGCATCTTGACGCATACGTCGCGAGCTTAATATTTTTGTCCGACTGAAACGTATTTATCGCCTTTATAAGTCCAATCGTACCTATTGAAACCAAGTCCTCAAGTCCTGCACCCGTATTTTCAAAGCGCTTTGCAATATACACCACAAGTCGCAGGTTGTGTTCAATAAGTATCCTTCTTGCCGCATCCTCGCTTCCGAGCCTTGAGATCATTTCCATTTCTTCTTCGCGAGTTAGAGGTGGCGGAAGAATATCCGTTCCGTTTACGTAAAATATTCCTTCCGTATTCCGTTGCCAACGGCCGAATAGCTTTTTTATTATCTTCTGTATGTAATAATATACCTTTTCCCAAAGCCATATTATTCCGTTGCCTATCAATTCAAGTCCTTTTAGTACAGGTATTATCATCTTCATATATTCCTCCCAAAATTCAAACTAAGAGCTCGGTAGGTATCAAAGCAAGACACCCACCGTGTGCTACACTAAGCTCCGATATATTGCAAAGTCCCAAAAGTGCGTCCGCCTCGTGAGCGTCCTTCCCCTCACCGATTACAAGCTTATCCACTCTCATGCAAACTATCATTCCCCTTCCCGTTGCTGTTTTAGTAGGCACGAGCCGTATTCGTCGTAATATGTCCGTATCCGTAACATTCCCCGTATTGCAGTCATCAAGCGACAAATCAATTATTGAATCGGGAAGCGTTCCGCGCAATGCTCCTGCATCGGCAATTATGCAGGGCTTTCCACTTATAGGATCGCGCAATAGATTACCGCTATCACAAAAGGCATCAAGAGTTTTTTTCTTTTCGTTTATATGTACCGTAAGGCGTGTCGTTTTCTTTGTTGTACGACGTCTGAAAAATCTCCCGGCAAACACGCATATCAAGGCGCTCACAGCCGCAAGTATCGCAAGCATCCAAGCTGATATTCCGTCGGAGTCTACCGCATCAAACGGTAATTTCGCTTTGTCGAGCAGCTGGAATATTGCAGTCATAAAACCGCCAAGCACTATCGAGGTAGCTATATAAACCAAGGTGTTTTTAATTACTCCGCCGTTTTTCCAAAATGCAATTAAGCACATGATCATACATACCGCTACGTCTATTACAACTCCAAGTATTCCGCCAAGGGAGAGTAACAATGATACGTTCGCATATATTCCGCCAAGCGCCGATGCAATCAGCATTCTCGGTAGCGACATTTTTCGCTCGAGTAGCTTTCCCGCAAGAAAAAAGCAAAGAAAATCCATGCTGAAATTTATCAAAAAAAACAAATCTACGTAGACAGTACGCCCCATTTTTTGCCTCGTTTCCATTTATTACCAATATTATACACCTATATTCCTGCATAATTTGTCACAATAAGATAGGTTAATAAATTTTTTATTTTTTTTGAAAAATATGCTTGACAAACAAAACCTCTTGTGGTATAATATATTTCGTTCCCGCGAATGCGAGCAGTACGCTGGTGTGGCTCAATGGCAGAGCAGCTGATTTGTAATCAGCAGGTTGATGGTTCGACTCCGTTCACCAGCTCCATTCGGTAGGGCAACAAGTCCAATCCGAATATGGGGGATTTCCCGAGCGGCCAAAGGGGGCAGACTGTAAATCTGTTGTCACTGACTTCGGTGGTCCGAATCCACCATCCCCCACCAACAAAACAGAACATTTGTCTACCGACAAATGTTCTGTTTTTGTTTATCCAAGCCGCAGGCTTGGTATATCATCGCCGCACAACGTGCGGTGTATATCATCAAGGGCGGCGAGCCGCCCTTGTATCTCATCACGCGACAGCGTGCATTTTGCCTGCGGCTTGATGATATACAACACTTCGTGTTGGTGATATACAATGCTACGCATTGATGATATACACGCCTTCGGCGTGATTAGGACGCGAGATTGCGGAAAGTTCTTGAATTACTTTGCAAAATATGATATAATAACAAAAGCTTTTGCATGGTAAACATCGAAGATACTTCCATTTAACAGTTTTTTCTCCAAAGCTCTTGATATTGGACGAAATATGGTGTATAATAGTGTCGTATACCAAATAAAAATTGGGAGTAATAAAAATGACTAAAGAAAAGCTTATCGAAATAGCAGCCGACGCGGTAAACGAGTCGGAGTTAAAAATCGAAGAAATACCCAATATTGACTTATATATCGACCAGATAATCAATCTTGTTTCCGTAAAGCTTAACGAGGGCTCGGAGCGCTATAAAAACCGTTGCCTTACGAAAACAATGATAAACAACTATTCAAACGACAACGTAATAAGCCCCGTTAAGGGCAAGAAATATACACGCGAGCAGGTTATACAGATACTCTACATATATTCTCTTAAAAACACCCTTTCAATCGGAGAAATAAAGCGTCTGCTTAAAGGGGCTTACGCTATTGATGACTTTGAGGCTGACGACCTTACAGAGCTTTACAGAAAGCACCATACCACCAAAGCGATAGCTGAAGAAAAATGCATTGACATTCTTGAGAACGATGTTATCGACGGTATGATGCTCGATCCCGAGGATGACGTTGACTACATATCCATAATCTGCGCGTTGGTTTCCATGAGCGCTAACTTAAAAAACATCGCACAAGCGATGATAGACGAAAGATTTCCTGAGGTAGCTTTAGATGCTGCAAAGGCAGAAAACGAGCGCGCCAAGAAAAAGCAGGAAAAGATACTTGAAAAGGAAAAAGCGAAAGCAGCAAAGGCAGAGCGCAAAAACGAAAAGAAGCATAAAAATACGGAAAATACTGCTAATGAATAATAAAAAAGCATACAACCGCGGTTGTATGCTTTTTTATTATCAGTCAAAGTTAATTCTTTCTTCTTCAATTACAAGCGGACGGTTCATAATACGGGCATTCATGCTCATTATGTACTCCCCTATAAAGCCAAGGAAGAACAAAACGAGTCCGCCAACGAACAACGTCGTAAGAATAATTGCCGCCGTTCCGGTCGTAAAAAAATATGCAGGGTTGATTAACTTCAAAATCAGGCAAACAAATGCTGCAATCAAGCTTCCGCCTGCCATAAACATTCCAAGGAAGGATGCCGCGCGTACTCCCGTCTTTGTATATGAAGTAAACGACAGCATTGCCGCATCGTAAAGGCTGAAGAAATTGTTACTTGTCTTACCCGCTCTGCGCTGTGCCTGTTCGTACTCTATCTTCTTTATTTTAGGTCCAAGCTCAGCAACGATACCGCGGATAAAAGGCGTGGGATCACCAAGCTCCCGAAGAACCTTGATAAAGCTCTTATCGTAAAGCCCAAAGCCCGTAAAATGCTCTATCTGCTCAACCTTTGAAAACTTTCTTATCATTTTGTAATATATAGAGCGCAAGAAATACATCAGTTTATTTTCCTTACTTGACGTCTTTACTGCGCAAACTATCTTATATCCCTTTTCCCATTCCTCAATAAACTTGGGGATCATTTCAACGGGATCCTGAAAGTCACAGCAAACGCTGATAGTACAGTCGCCAGAGGTTTGGCAAAGTCCGTAATAAGGCGAATTAAACTGTCCGAAATTCTTGGAATTAAAGATAGCTCGTATCTTGGGATTTTTAGCGCAAATCTCGCGCAGCTTCTCTCTTGTCGTATCAAGCGAGCAGTTGTCTATAAAGAGTATCTCATAATCGTATTGCACAAGCTTTGAAAGCTCTGAAACCAATGCCTCGCTCATTGGAATTACGTTTTCTTCTTCATTATAGCAAGGCACCATAATGCTTATCTTTTTCATAGTTAACTCCGTTCCCTTTCCTCGTAGTACCATTTTACAGTTTCTTTTATTCCGTCCTCAAAGCTGACGCTCGGCAAAAAGCCTGTATCAGCTGTAAGCTCCGCTATATCAGCGCACAGATACATTACCTGCCCTTCAGCGTAAGGTATATCGCCAAGTCCAAGCGTGGCATTCGGTGCTACTGCATCACGTATCGCCTCTATATATTTATAAAGAGGCTGTGCGTTTCCGCTACCAAGACAATATACGCCGCCGTCTCTTCCCTTTTCTGCTATTGCCCAAAGTGCTCTTGCGGCGTCACCGCTGTAAAGATAATCCCACATCTGCTCACCCGCAGTAAACGATGCTCTCTCGCCCCTCGCAAGCTTATCTATTGCCACGGAAACAAGCGAACGTTCACCGTCGTAAGGCCCGTAGACACTGAGTATTCTCCCCCAAACGTGCTTAATTCCAAGCTCACGGCATCTTACACGACTCATCTGGGATGCGGCAAGCTTTGCCATTCCGTATCCGTTTTCGGGAAACGTCGGTGTAGAAGAATTGAGCTTACCGCTGACGCGTCCGTACTCTGCCTGCGAGCCGACACCGACGAAGGTTTTACAGCCGCTGCGTGCGGCAAGCTCTACGGCATCGAGCGTATATTTTACGTTATCGTTTTGAAGATACATATCGTTCCTTGACGCGCCTGTCGTACCCGCCCAAGCGAGGTGAAAGAATACGTCGTATTCACCGTCAAGCTGAAGCTTTGCCAACCCGTCAAGTGAGCAATCTATCTTTTTTACAAGCTTGCTTGCCTTTATTCGGTATGCACGCGCAGAATTTTCACGGCACAACACCGTCGTTTCTACGCCCTCAGACACAAGCCGTGATATAAGCGCCATACCAACTGCGCCCGTAGCTCCACTTACTACCGCTCTCATTATATGACTCCTTTAAAAAGCTATACACATCAAGAATCAGCGACAGTAACGCCGCTGATTCTGATTTTTTAATTTTACTTTATCCAAGCGCTCTCTGAAACAAAGCCGTCAATCTGATTATCCATACAAGCGCCGACGTCTCCACCGTCTCTCATACACTTCGACCACTCAACCGTAGCCTTGATCGCTCCGTCAAGATTCCATACAGGCTTCCAATCGAACGTCGTTTTAAGCTTTGAGCAATCGAGCTTTAGGAAATTAGCCTCATGAGGACCACCGTCGTAACGGTTTATCCACTTCATTCCCTCTCCCCACGTATTACAGAACAAGTCAACAAGCGCGCCCGTCTTAAAGCAATCGCAATCGTCAGGACCTACGTTGTAATATCCTGCGTATTTGCCGTTCTCATACTGCATCTGGGCTATCATAAGATACGCACATACAGGCTCGAGAACGTGCTGATACGGTCTTGTGGAATGAGGATTTCTTACGATAATATCCTTCTTTTCAAACGCCGCTCTTACGCTGTCGGGTATTATACGGTCGTTAGCGAAATCTCCACCACCAATGACGTTACCCGCACGCGCCGTAGATATAGCCACTCTACCGTCGGCAAAGAAGGAATCCTTATAGCTATGCGTAACGAGCTCTGAGCAGGATTTACTGTTTGAATACGGATCAAAGCCGTCAAGCGGCTCGTTCTCTCTGTATCCCCACTCCCACTCGTTGTTCTTATACACCTTATCCGTCGTAACGTTAAGGAAGGATTTTACACAGTCCGAAAGTCTTATACATTCGAGTATGTTCACAGTTCCCATGACGTTAGTTTCGTAGGTATATTTGGGCGCCTTGTAGCTGTCGCGTACAATCGGCTGTGCTGCAAGGTGAAGTACTATTTCGGGCTTTGCCGCATCAAAGCAAGCCTTAAGTGCGTCAAAGTCACGAATATCTCCTATAACGGAGTTCATTCCGTCCGCAATATTCGCCATTTCAAAAAGCGAAGGCTTCGTAGGAGGTTCAAGTGAAAATCCCGTTACCTCTGCTCCTGCGTTTTTAAGCACTCGGCACATCCAAGAGCCCTTAAAGCCCGTATGACCTGTGACGAGCACCTTTTTACCTTTATAAAAACTTAAATCAAGCATCAGTCTTCCCATCTCTTCCAGGGTGCTTCGCCTCTGTTCCAAATTTCTTCGAGCTGCTCCCTGTCTCTCTGCATATCCATGCACTGCCAAAATCCGCCGTGCTTGAAGCCCATAAGCTGACCGTCCTTCGAAAGCTTCTCAAGAGGCTTCTTTTCAAATACGGTTGTATCGTCTTCAATGTAATCAAGCACCTTAGGATCAAGCACCATAAAGCCACCGTTAATAGGGCTTCCGTCTACGTCCTTCTTTTCTCTGAAGGACGTTATCTGATCCTCGCCACTCATCTTTATAACACCAAATCTCTGACCTGCGCTGACAACGGTAATAGTTGCAAGCTTGCCGTGCTCCTTATGGAACTTTACAAGCTCGTCAATGTTTACGTCGGAAAGACCGTCGCCGTACGTCATAAGGAAGGGTTCGTCGTCAAGATACTTCTTTATTCTCTTGATACGGCCGCCCGTCATAGTATTAAGTCCGGTGTCGGCAATAGTTACCTTCCACTGCTCGGTGTGCGTCTTATGAACCTTCATTCTGTCGCTACCGTTGGTAAAGTCAAAGGTAACGTCGGTCATACGCAAAAAGTAATTATTGAAAAAGTCCTTTATCACGTGCTGCTTATATCCGCTACAAATAACGAACTCGTTAAAACCGTAAGAGGAATAATACTTCATGATGTGCCAAAGTATAGGCATTCCGCCTATCTCGATCATAGGCTTGGGCTTAAGATGCGACTCCTCGGAAATTCTCGTTCCAAAGCCACCTGCCAAAATTACAACCTTCATAAAAGATAGATCCTTTCGAAATCGTTTTTAATGT
Source organism: Oscillospiraceae bacterium (assembly GCA_015065365.1). Lineage (GTDB taxonomy): Bacteria > Bacillota > Clostridia > Oscillospirales > CAG-272 > HGM12713. The sequence continues at coordinate 8,776 of SVQL01000026.1, forward strand.
ATATAACTTAAAATTCGACAAAAATTACACACAACGATATTATATCATATTAAGACTTTTTTGTCAACTCATTTTTAAAAAAGTTCGTCTTAAATGTGTATTTTTTGTGTCAAGAGTCCGAAGCTTTCGTGTTTTCGTTTTTTTGCAAGGAAATATCCTTAATTTTTTCGTTTTCCGCCGTCTCAAAATTTTTGGCATCCTCTTTTAGTATTTCCTCAAAGCTCATGGGGTTACAGAGAATTTTTTCAAAAATTTTCTCACCAAGCTCCACTCTTTTATTCCCTGATGCACTTACGTTCAAAATTTTCTCATACGATGGATAGCATAGCAATATTCCAATAGGAAGCTTTCCGCGACGAATCTTGAAATTATTTTTGGTAATAGGAACTCTGTGCCAAAATCCGTCCAGCACGTACGGCTTACGCGTAGTAGGCTCAAACGGATTTGATACCGCCACGCTTTCCATAACCCTACCTCCACCCTTTACGTTAAGCACCGTATTTCTCTTAACCGCAGACCAAAGCTTTACGGCATAAGCGTGAGTTGGTGCTTCAAACAGCAGGTCATATTTTTTTGCCCGATTTAAGCAAAGATACGGCACGCGGTGAAGCCTTCTTACGCGAAAGCCCTCACGACGTGCGACGCGCACAAGTCGGCGAAGCATTCTTGCCCTTTTGTAAAGCACCGTAATATAAGGAACAGCAACAAGCAACGCCAAAAGCAAAACAATAAAAAATAAAAGCATTTATGTATTCACCTTTTCAGTTGATATAACACTACATATTATATTTTATCACATAACTACTAAAATGTAAATACGAAAAATAAAAAAAGCCGAAATCCCACGTACCTTCTATTGAAATTGCCGTGTATTTGTGCCGTTTCACTTGCACCAAAACCCACGCCAAAATAAACTTGCACCAAATTTGCACCAAACGCAAATTTTCTGCAAAAGAAAAACCCCGAAAACCGTTGTGGTATCGGGGTTTTTTGATAATTGCCGTAAGGCTGTAATTATCTCTTGGAGAACTGAGGTGCACGACGTGCAGCCTTGAGTCCGTACTTCTTTCTTTCCTTCATACGAGGGTCACGAGTGAGAAGTCCTGCTGCCTTAAGAGCGGGCTTGTAGTTCTCGTCAGCCTGTACGAGTGCTCTTGCAAGTCCGTGACGGATAGCGCCTGCCTGTCCGGAAAGACCGCCGCCGTTTACGATTGCAATAATATCAAACTTACCCTCGGTAGCGGTTGCTGCGAAGGGCTGGTTTACGATGAGCTTGAGTGTTTCAAGACCGAAATACTCGTCAATGCTCTTCTTGTTTATAGTGATAACTCCCGTACCGGGTACGATGCGTACGCGAGCTACGGACTTCTTTCTTCTACCTGTTCCGTAGAAATAAGGCTTTGAGCTTGTATACATTTTTCTGCGTCCTCCTTACTTAGATCTCAACTGCTTCGGGCTTCTGCGCTGCGTGAGCGTGCTCTGCGCCTGCATAAACCTTAAGTCTGGTTGCGGATTTTGCTCCGATAGTGTTGTGAGGAAGCATTCCCTTTACTGCAAGCTCCATTGCCATCTCAGGCTTGGTTGCCATAAGGGTCTTGTACTGAACTTCCTTAAGTCCGCCGATATAGCCGCTGTGTCTGCGGTAGTACTTCTGCTCCAGCTTTCTACCGGTGAGAACTGCCTTGTCTGCGTTAATGATGATTACGAACTCACCGCAATCTACGTGAGGGGTGAATTCAGGGCGATGCTTGCCGCGAAGAATGTTTGCAGCTGCTACTGCGGTTCTACCGAGGGGCTTTCCTGCAGCATCAATTACATACCACTTGCGCTCAAGCGTTTCTGCTTTTGCCATGTAAGTTGACATTGTCAATTTCCTCCAAATTTTTGGTTTTATTTTTCATACCCGCATATTATACCACGCATTAAACGTATTGTCAATACCTTTTTTGAAAAAAATTTCAAAAATTCAATTTAGATATATGCAAGCTCGTTTTTCCTCTTAAAATGACCCATTTTCCTCTCAAATGCTAATTTTTGATTTTTATTTATTTAGTAAGGCTATGCATATAGAAAAAAGTGAACACATATATTGTAACATCGTAAACAAGGAGGTTTAATATTAAGATGACAAACCGATACCGTCCCGAGGGGTATCTTTTCGGGACTCATGAAAACCGCGAATATATAAGTAGCCGCCAAGGGCTTGAGTATGCTATACGAGAGGGTAAAATACTTGAAGCTACTGCCCTGCTCTGCGACAGCCGCATGCGCCTTCACGTTGACCTTTACGGTATGACGGGAATAATCGATAAATCGGAAGCGTTATACAGTCCTACGTCATCCACTATAAAGGATATCGCCGTTATCACGCGCGTTGGCAAGCCCGTTTGCTTTAAGGTAATGGGATTTACGTACGAAAACGGTAAAGAGGTCGCCATTCTCTCCCGCCGCGAGGCTCAAAAGGAATGTCTTACGGCTTATCTTTGCGATATGATGCCGGGAGATATTATTGAAGCAAAGGTCACACATCTTGACAGCTTCGGCGCATTCGTTGACGTCGGCTGCGGAGTCGTTTCCCTATTGTCTATTGACTGTATTTCCGTTTCGCGTATCTCACATCCGTCAGACCGTTTGTCTGTTGGTGACAAAATTTTCACGGTAATCAAATCCATCGACCGCGATGCGGGGCGTATCTTCGTAAGCATGAGAGAGCTTCTCGGAACGTGGCAGGAAAATGCTTCTGCATTCGAGGTTGGGCAAACGGTTGCCGGAATCGTGCGGAGTATTGAGCCGTACGGGGTTTTCGTGGAGCTTGCGCCAAATCTTGCGGGGCTTGCGGAGCTTCGCGAAGGAACGGATGACGAGGCATTGACAAAGGTGGGCGAACGCGCCGCCGTCTACATAAAAAGTATTCTCCCCGACAGAATGAAGATCAAGCTCGTGCTGATAGATGCGTACCGTGGCGGGGCAAGTATTTCTCCAATCAAATATTTCATTGACTGCGAAAAAACCTCGCATATTGATAAATGGATATATTCTCCTCCAAATGCAAGTAAAATTATTGAAACGGTATTTTAAATTATAAGTGTAAAAAGCGAACGGCACGCCGTTCGCTTTCTTCTTTATTTATCTAAGCATAAAAATTCTGTTTGCGTGCTTTTTAAGAGAAAAATACAGTCCCGTGCCGAGCACGCATACCGAAATCACCTCTCCGATACCCACCGTAAGCATCATAAACGTAATTGTCTCTTCTATTCCGTAGCCGTAAGCAAGCACAAAAGGAACAATAAGCGCGTTTGCCGCAACAGGGGGTAAAGTCGCGACTATGGGGTACTTTTTCAAAAGATACGTACCGAGCGCGCCTATGAGCGTTGCTATCGGTCCTGCGATAATATCAAGCCAGACGGCACCCGTCAAAAGGTTTGATATAAGGCAACCGAGATAAAGCCCGGGGATTGCCGCAGGTGTAAAAATAGGCAATATACAGAGCATCTCCGACACTCTTACCTGAATAACACCCGAATCAAGTCCAAATAGCTTAGCCGCGTAGGTAAGCACGACGTAAAGCGCGGCAATTATCGCGCCTTGGCATAAAAATACTGTTTTTGCATTGCGTTTCATAATGTTTCTCCGTAGTTTTGTTTTTCGTGAGGATGGTTTCGAACTCACGTAGGGTACATTATACCACAAGAACGGTCAAAAGTCAATATTAATCACTTTAATATTTGGCAATATGTGTATAATGAACCGAGGCAAACAAGCGGCACTCCGTCGGCTTTTGCCTTTTGCTTGGCCAAGCCAAATGCTTGCTCAACAGTCTCGCAGGCAAGAGTCTCAACTCCGTTTTTGGTAAGCACTGCTGCATACTCTTCTGCCGCAAGAGCGCGGGGATTATCGGGAGTCATAACGAATGCAACAGAGGCGATTTCGGAAAGCCGAGATGCAATATATTCGTAATCCTTGTCCTTAAGTACACCCGTAAGCACATAAACCTTATTATTGAAATAATGCTTAATACTCCTAACTGCACTGTCTATTCCCTCGGGATTATGCGCGCCGTCAAAAATAACTAGCGGCTCTTTTTGAATTATTTCAAATCGTGCTTGCCAACGTGCCGAAAGAAGTCCGTCGCACACCGCATCATCAGGAATATCAAATCCGCCGTCACGCAGAATATCTACGGCAGTAAGAACCGATGCGGCATTCTTTGGCTGATAAAGTCCCAGCAGTTCTATTTTCATATCACGCCACGCGCCAAAATCAAACCTTGTTCCGTTAAGCGTCGCTTCTTTAATTTTAAGCTTTGAATAGTCAACGCGGTAGCACTTACTTCCCTCTTTTTGGGAAGTAGCGCATATAACAGCGTACGCCGCTTCATCGTCACCGCCGAAAAGCACGGGACGCGTATCTTTAATTATACCCGCCTTCTCCGCGGCGATCTTTTCTACGGTATCACCAAGAAATGCCGTATGGTCAAGGGCAATTCCCGTTATAACAGAAAGCAAGGGATTTCTAATTATATTTGTCGAGTCAAGTCTGCCGCCCATTCCAGCCTCAAGCACAACTACGTCACACTCGTGACGCTTAAAATACTCAAACGCCACGGCGGTTATAAGCTCAAACTCTGTCGGCTTGTCTGCCATTTTCTCGGCTATTGGGCGCACGTAGGTAGTTATCTCGGCAAGCTCGTTGTTTGATATTGGCTCACCGTTTATACACATTCTCTCGTTAAAAACGCGAATATACGGAGAGGTATAAAGTCCCGTTTTATATCCCGCCTTAAAAAGTATACTCGAAAGCATAGAGCAAAACGAGCCCTTGCCGTTCGTACCCGCAACGTGGATAAACTTCAGTCCTTGCTCTGGATGTCCGAGCTTTTCGCAAAGCTCTCCAATTCTCTCAAGTCCGGGCTTGCAAAAGCACCAGCTTATTCCGTGTATATATTCAAGCGATTCTTCATAATTCATGATTTTTCTCCCCCGATGTAGCCTACCGCGCGTCTAAACGACGCTCTGTCAAACAAAAGGCAAATAATAAAAATCTCCACAGATGCTATTACCAGATAAAGAGGTATACGCCAAAGCACCAAAATTCCGTAAAACTGATAAAGTCCTATCGTTTTTATTATCATTGAGCCCGTAACGTGCGCAAGCGCACCGGAAAGTATTATCTGTCTTTTGCCCTTTTTCTTTACTATCAGTCTGCTGACAATCCCCGCCACCGCGCCGATCGTTGCCGCGCCTGCCGTAACTATGAGGTTGGGCGGATAGGTCTGCGGAGACAACAGATAGCTTACAAGATCTGTTGCAGCGCCAACTATTGCACCAACTATCGGACCGTAAAGAATACCCGAAACGATTATCGGCAGATTTTCAAAGGTTATTCTGAAAAGTCCAAGTCCAAAATTAAGATACGTTTTACAAAAAATACCTATAACGACACTCATAGCAACCAGCATTGCCGCTATGGTCATTCCCTTTATGCTTTTGAATAGCTTTGCTTTGTTTTTCATAAAAAAACACCTCCTTTTCCTCGACTCATAGGTTCGGGATAAAGAAGGCGCATATTGCCGAAAGGACTACCCTTTTACCGTATGAAGCGGGATGCAAACTAAGAGCCGCAAATCATCTGATTTTTCGTCCCATGGACAACTCCCCGTCCCACAGGCACTTCACGCTCATAGTCTTACTCTTCTACAATTATGTATTAATTATAGCACTTTTTTTTAGATTGTCAATAACTTTGACAAAAATTTCATTTATATTTTTACCGCTATTGACTTGACTAAAAATATATGCTATAATTGCCTTGTAATTTCAAAAAAGGCAGGACATAGCTATGTTTTATCAAAAATTCAATCTCTGGGACGAATATCCCGAAGCAACACTTACGGCATACGTTTGCGAACAGAACGTAAAGGTAAATCCCCGCCCCGCAGTTATCGTTTGTCCCGGCGGCGGATACAGCTTCGTTTCTCCCCGTGAGGCAGAGCCTATCGTGCGACGCTTTTTCGGTGAGGGCATGAACGCATATCTTCTCAACTACTCCATAAAGGAAAGAGCCAAGGATTATGCACCTCTCATTCAGGTTGCAAAGGCTATAAAGCTTGTTCGCGAGCGCGCGGCAGTTGACAATACCGACCCTCAAAAAATATACGTTATCGGATTTTCCGCAGGCGGACACCTTGCGGCAAGCGCAGGAACACTTTGGAATTTGCCCGTAGTACGCGACGCGCTCGGAATTTCCTCAGGAGAAGCACCCGAAGGAATTAACCGTCCTGACGGAATGATTCTCTGCTATCCCGTTATAACGGTAGGTAAATACACACACGCAGGAACTGCAAAGAATGTAAGCGGTCACTCTGACATTTGTGAGCTTACCGAGGACGATATTAAAAAATTCTCCTTGGAGCTCAACGTCGACTCCACAACTCCTCCTACCTTTCTCTGGCACACCGTCGAGGACAAAACCGTACCCATACAGAACTCAATCATGTTCGCTTCCGCGCTTGCAGAGGCAGGTATTCCTTTTGAGGCGCACATTTTTCCTAAAGGTCCTCACGGTCTTTCGCTGTGTAACGAGGAAACTTCAGATGGTAACCCCCACTATATCGTTCCTCATACAGAGGTATGGACAGACCTTGCCGTTAAATGGATAAAGGATTTTTAATTTTAAAATAAATATAACGCAAAAAGCTCCCCGTTGGGGGAGCTTTTGCGTTATATAGAGCTATATAGAAACAAAACTTATATCTCACGCCCAACTCATGGTCGTGGGCTTTTCTTCTTCTATGATAATATCCTTAAGGAAGGTTACTGCCTTGCGAAGTCCCTCATCAATAGACATTACGCTGTCCTCGTGCTCAATTGAGAGAACCTTGTCGTAGCCGCAAAGGCGAAGATTGGAAACGAGATCTCTCCAATAGCTCTCGTTATTGCCGTAGCCAACGGTACGGAACACCCACGCGCGCTCAAGCTCCTTACCATAGTGCTTGGTGTCGAGAACACCGTTCTTTGCGGTATTGTATTTGTCAATCTTGGTATCCTTTGCGTGAACGTGGTAAATAGCGCCCTTGAGCTCACGTATTGCGGCAACGGGATCCATTCCCTGCCAGATAAGGTGCGAGGGGTCAAAGTTTGCGCCTATTACGTCGCCGACTGCGTTGCGAAGCTTAAGAAGCGTTTCGGGATTGTAAACGCAGAAGCCGGGGTGCATTTCAAACGCAATCTTAACGCCGTGAGCCTTGCAGAATGCGCCCATCTCGGTCCAGTAAGGAATAACCTTTTCATTCCACTGCCAGTTGAGTATTTCAATATAGTCGTCGGGCCAAGCGCAGGTAACCCAGTTGGGAAGCTTTGCTCCCTCGTGATCACCGGGACAGCCGGAAAACGTAATGACGGTATCAACGCCAAGCTTTTCTGCAAGCAGAACCGCATTTTTAAAGTCCTCGTCGTACTGTGCCGCTATTTCCTTGTTGGGGTGAAGGGGATTGCCGTGAGCAGCCAACGCGCAGATTTCTACGTCGTATTTCTTAAAGGTTGCTACGAACTCATCGTATTTCTTCACGTCAGCGAGAAGCTCTGCGGGATTACAGTGAGCCTTTCCGGGGTATCCGCCCGCTCCTATCTCGGCAGTATGAACACCGAGCCCCGTAAGTATTGACAAAGTCTCGTCCAAAGACTTTTTACCGTAAAGATTTGCAAGTACGCTTAATTTCATTTTTTAATCCTCTCTTGTTTTGTTTTTATGCTGTTATAACCGCAAAAGCGGTGTAAAGCCGTTTTTAGGTGCGCGTCGCATGAGAAAAGCTCTTTCCCGCGCACAAATCGCGTCCGAGGAGCTCGGAAACCGTAACCACCTCGTAGCCCTCCTCGTGAAGGCGTTCGAGCAATACGACCGTTGCATCGTATGTACTTTCATAAATATCGTGCATAAGGATTATGCTTCCGTCCTGTACGCTCTCCATAACGTTATCAACGATTTTTTCCACCTTTTCTTTTTTGTCCCCGTAAGAATCGTCCGAAGAATATTTATACCTCCAATCCTCGGAGTCAACGTCCCACATTATTACGGAATACTGTGAATTCTTGACCTGAGTCTCGGTTATACGACCGCCCACCGGGCGCATAAGTCGCACGTTGTAGCCGCTAACCTGCGCTCGTATCGCCGCAGCAGTCTGGGAAAGCTCCGACTTATATACCGAATCGTTGCAGGTATCGTAATAATAGTCGTGCGTGTACGCATGTATTCCTATCTCGTTTCCGTGGCTTACCGCATACTGCATGGCGTCTCCACCTGCGTACTCTCTTCCGTCAACACGGTTCCCCACAACAAAAAAGGTTGCGTGATAACCGTATTTATCAAGCTCAGCGACTATTTTTGCCGTTCTCGTCACGTGAGGCCCATCGTCATAGGTAATAGCGACACGCTTTGAGTAGTTTCCATCAGTCTTTTTATTATCGCTCGTCTCAGAAGTATTCGACTGCACGTTGCCGCCTATTATCGGAACAAATCTGTCATTGTCATTTGAGCTTGGACGTCTTTTGCCACCGTCGTCACATCCGACAAGCAGCATCGCAAAGCAAAGCATAATACAAATGCAAAAAACAAATCTGCTTTTTTTATTCATTCTTATACTAATCTTCATTAAAAATCCTGCTCCATAAGGCGCTTGTTAAACTCCTCCGCCGTGTTGTATCCCATCTTCTTTTGTCTGTTATTCATCGCGGCAATTTCGAGAACCACTGCAAGGTTTCTGCCCGGATGCACGGGAATTGTGATCGACGGAATGTTTATACCGAGAATATTTTCAAATTGTTCATCAAGCCCAAAGCGGTCGTACATCTTTTCGGGATCCCACTGCTCAAGATTTATAACGAGGTCAATTCTCTCCGTTGCCTTTACCGCGCCCATACCAAATAGTCTGCGGACATCAACTATTCCTATTCCGCGAAGCTCAATATAGTAGCGTATAAGCTCAGGGGCACTTCCCACGAGCGTTCTTGCCGAAACACGCTTTATCTCAACTGCATCGTCTGCGATAAGTCGGTGTCCGCGCTTGACAAGCTCTATCGCCGTTTCACTCTTTCCTATTCCGCTCTCTCCCAGTATCAGCATACCCTCGCCGTAAACCTCGACGAGAACGCCGTGACGGGTGATTCTGGGCGCAAGACTCGTATTTAAATTTGCAATCAGCGATGCGAGAAATTCACTCGTTCTCGTTGACGTTCCCATAAGCGGAACACCGTATTCTTTTGCTTTCTTCATCATTTCCTCGCAGGGCAAAAGATTTGATGTAAGTATAATAAGCACAGGCTTCTGCTTAAGATAAGAATCAAGTGCACTCATACGCTGCTCGGAAGAAAGCTCCGCAAGATATTGCTTTTCCACTCTTCCTATAACCTGAATTCTCATAGGATCGAACATTTCCACAAAGCCTGCCAGTGCAAGACCCGGGCGGTCAACCTCGGTGCTTGATATTTTTATATCAGCCGCAGACATAGGCATATACAATTCTTCAAGCTGAAACTCCTTAACTAAAGACTCAAGAGATATACTGTACTTTGACTTCATCTGAACACCTCCCAAAGAAATCTATGTCAGTGCCAATGCACTCTATACACTAAATTACATTATATCATACGTTTAACAAAATTGGAAGAGCTTTTTATAAATTTATACCGCTATAAAGTGAATTTTTATAAATAAAAAGGAAAAGAGCCGTCCTTCAAAGGACAGCTCAGACCGCTTAGATCTTTTCCTTAACCTTGGATGCCTTACCAACTCTGTCGCGCAGGTAGTAGAGCTTTGCTCTTCTTACCTTACCCTGACGGATGATATCCACCTTCTCAACGTTGGGAGAGTGGATCGGGAAGGTCTTTTCAACGCCGCAGCCGTAAGAAACACGTCTTACAGTGAACGTCTCGGAGATTCCGCCGCCGTGCTTAGCGATAACGGTTCCCTCAAACATCTGAATTCTCTCGCGAGAACCCTCCTTGATCTTGTTGTGAACACGGATAGTGTCACCAACGTTGATTACCGGAACCTCGGTCTTCAACTGCTCGTTTGTAAAAGCCTGAAGCATGTTCATCGTTCAGTCCTCCTAAAATTAATATCCAGACGTTCATGCAGAGCTTCGCAGCGGACCGCCTTTAAGCTGTGTTTTGCACACAGCGAGATATATTATACCATAACATTTATTTTTTTGCAATAGCTTTTTTTAATTTTCTTGCATTTTTTTGCGTTTTTTTACTATTTTTGAAAATATTTCAGAAATTGAACCAACTATTCCCCTGCCGTTGAACACAAGCATGAAAACTACAAGTCCTATCTCAAAATAAATCCAATACTTAAAGCCCGCTATGAGTATTACGGTCTGCGCCACCAGAACTGTCGTATTTATCGCGACACACACACTATGCATGTTGAATTTCAGATAATTTCTTGTATCTATAACGCGAATAACGTAAACTGCCACATAGCTTATCGCGGTAGCAACTGCCGCGCCCATAGCTCCCCTCGAAGGAATCAAAATAAAATTGAGCACGATATTTATTATCGCCCCTGCCATTGACGTAAGCATCGACATAACACTCTTTTTCTCAACGAAATAAACGCTTCCGAGGAAGGTGACGAGAGCCGAAAACGTCATAGCTATAACGAGCACGGGAACGTATTTATACGAGCTGTAATAAGCATCCGCAAGTAAAAGTTTCGTCAAAATCGTAGCACCGGCTATGATCGTGGAAGCCCCCATAAAAATGACTCCCATATAATTTCTGAATACCTCGCCAAAGAAATCAGCGCGTTCTTTTTCTTTTGCGTCCTTGACAACCGAGAACTGCCACGCCTCGATAAAAACTCCGCAAATCAGCAAAATCAATGTCGGTAGCTTATACGCCGCCGCATACAGTCCGTTTTCCGCGCTTCCTCCGAACGCCGTAACTATATATCTGTCACTCGCCGAGGTAATAAACCACATAATTGTCGTCGGGATATAAGGAATACTGAACTTAAGCATAACGCGAATTGTCTGTTTATTTATACTCTTAAGGGAGAGATATCTGTAAAGCCTTGCCACGATGAATATCATTACCGTCATAATGAGGTCTGATATTACCACCGAGAGCACGTAACCGAGTGTTCCCATGCCAAATCCGAGTAAAAACAGGAGGTTAAGTGAAATCGTAAGCGCGGTATTTATAATGCCCTGTACGGCAAAAAGCGTGGTTTTACCTATTGCCCTAAGAAAATTCGCAGCCGCGAGGCGAAGATTGGCGCATATAACGTAAGCAGCTATGAGAAAAACATAGCCGTCGAACACGTCAAAAATCCGCAAAATCTGTACCAGCGCCACAGTTACCGCGCCGCCGACAAGCAAAACAGCGAAGGCAGAGGTAAATATTCTCTTTCGCGCGGCCTCGGCATTGTCCTCTCCATTGCCCGTATCGAGAACAAAACGGAATATGGCATCGC
>SVQL01000027.1 GCA_015065365.1 Oscillospiraceae bacterium
CACGAGCATATGCGCAAGATGCTTGATTGCGGTGTTAAAACGCTTGTTATGGAGGTTTCTTCGCAGGCGCTCAAGATGGCAAGAGTTCACGGAATTAAATTCAAGGTGGCGGTGTTTACTAATCTTTCTCCCGACCACATCGGCGAGTTTGAGCACCCCGATTTCTCGGATTACAAAAACTGCAAGAGAACTCTCTTTACAAGCTACGGCGCGGATTACGTTGTTTATAACGCTGACGACGAGTACGCTTTGTCGGTCGTAGGCGGCACGGGCTGCAAGAAGTCGGGTATTTCCGTCGGCAACGATGCAGATTACAGAGCAGACTCAATAACCTATTTCCGCTCGCCCGGAAATATAGGAGTAAGCTTTGAGTGTACGAATGACGGCAAGACGTTTCCCGTCGCGCTCTCATTCCCCGGTGAATTCAGCGTTTATAACGCGCTTACTGCTATTGCGGTATGTAAGTATCTTGGGCTTTCTGAGGGCAAGATAACCAAGACCATGCGCCATATCCGAGTTAAGGGAAGATTTGAAACTCATGAGCTTCCGTCGGGAGCAACCGTAGTAATAGATTACGCGCACAACGGTGTAAGCCTTAAGGCGGCGCTCTCTGCTCTGAGAGTATATAACCCCACAAGACTCGTTTGCCTGTTCGGCTCGATCGGCGGACGTACAAAGATGCGCCGCGCAGAGCTTGGACTTGTGGCTTCGAGAGATGCGGACTTCTGTATCCTCACCTCGGACAACCCCGATAACGAGTCGCCGAGCGCGATAATCGGAGAGATAGCGTCGTACTTTTCGGCGGACAGCTGTCCGTATATCGCTATTCCCGACAGACGGGAGGCAATCCTTTACGCGCTTGAGAACTCGCGCAAGGGAGACATAATCCTTCTAGCGGGAAAGGGACACGAGACATACCAGATAGTTTGCGGAAAGCGTCAAAGTTTCAGCGAAACTGAAATCGTAGAACAATTTTGCTCTGAAAACAAGAATTAAATAAAAAATCACCGTTTTAAAACGGTGATTTTTTTATTAGCTGTCTTTGCTTTCAATGATTAGGCACTCGCCCTTTTTTAGGGAAATGAGGGCGCAGTTGCCGTCAAGCTCGTTGGAAACGGCATACTGATTAGCGCGGGTGATAGCCGCATTTTTTAGCGGATATTTGCAGCCCTCAATGCTCACTCCCTTGAGCTTTTCGGAAATGGCGATGATAGATACGTATTTAAATTGGCTTCTCGCGATAAGCATGCTTGAGGAATTGAGGTAGCGCACTCGATTGCGGCCGTCCGTCATGACGGCGTGTACGCGTGCTTTGCAAAGCTCTGCAAGTATCGAAATATTTGATAACGTATGGTCGAGCCTGCCCGAAAGTCCGCCTATGAAGATTATTTCGTCAGCACCGCGTGAGAGCGCCTCCTTTACCGCCATTTGCGTATCGGTAAAATCCTTCTCAGTAGGAGCCTTAAGAATTTCTATACCGTCGGGAAGCGAGTCGGTGTAGGAGTCGAAATCCCCAAGAAGAATATCGACTCGCTCACCAAGCTCCTTGGCGTTTTTATATCCCGAGTCTGCGGCAATACAGAGGTCGCCCGACTTTGGGTGCTCAGTTATTGACGTCTTATCAATCGTACCGCCCGTATAAATAAATGCTTTCATGTATGTATCCTTTCGTCAGTCCCATTTCTTTCGGGTTTTGAGGATATCGTAAAGCTCCACGTAGCTTTCGTGTCGGCTTTTTGGAATATCTCCCGACTTTATCGCCTCAATAACGGCGCAGCCCTGTTCCTTTGTATGTGAGCATTTTGTGTATTTGCATTCGCCTATATACGGCGCAAACTCGCGCATCGTATCTATAAGCTCGTCCTTTTCGAAAAAGTCAAAACGCTTGAAATCGAGCATGGAAAATCCGGGAGTGTCTGCAATATATCCGCAATCGATCTCATCTGAAAGGGGGAACAGATTTACCTCCCGCGTGGTGTGTCTGCCACGCTCTATTTTTTTGCTTATTTCAGAGGTGGAGAGATCGAGCGATGGGAACAGACGGTTTAAAAGAGTCGATTTGCCAATACCCGACGCGCCTGCAAATGCGGCAGTTTTCGTAGGAAGCTTTTCTCGTATAAACTCGTCTATATTCGAGACTCCGACGTTTTCCTTTGCCGAGAGCATAAAAGTGTAAAAACCGCATTTTGAATATATTTCGTAAAGCTCGTTTGCGTACTCTGAGTCAAGCTCGCATTTTGTTATAACAACTACGGGCTCGATTTTATTGTGTTCGGCAATCGATATGAGCTTATCTACCGTCGAAAGAATGGGAGAGGGAGCTGCTGCCGCCATTGTAACAAACAGATAATCAAGGTTTGCCATCGGTGGGCGAATAAGAGAATTACGCCTGTCAATTATTTCATTTATGACGTAGCTCGCATCCTCGCCCTCTCCGTCGGCACTTACTATAACGAAGTCGCCGGGAAGCGGAGAGAGATTGTTGTGTCTGAATGCTCCGCGCGCTCTGCAACGAAGTGTTTCGCCCGTGAGCGGACTATCCGACTCGGTTACACGAACGCTGTAAAGTCCTCCGACTCCCTTTAAAATTTTTGCTTTTAATGCAGTTTCCATTTGCTGTTTCCTTTATGAACTGATATATATATCGATTGAAGTTATTGACGATGTTATAGGTGTCCCCGCCGCGAAGCCCTGCGTGACGACGGTTCCTGCGGGCGCGGCACTCGATACTGTGAATATACCTCCGAGGACGAGTCCAACCTCGCGTAGCTTTTGCTTTGCTTGGTCTACTGTAAGACCGTATAAATCTGGCACGTGCTTTGGCGCGGCGGAGCTTCCAAGACTTACCGTAAACGTTACGGTGCTTCCTTCCGCTACATCCGTATAAGGGGATAGGTCCTGCGATATAACTGTTCCCGCAGGGGAATTTGATACTGCGTAGTTTACTTTAGCAACGCAGAGCTTGCGCGACTCAAGCAAAGCTCTTGCTTGTGATTCAGATAGCCCGTAAAGATCGGGCACACGCGCCTTTGGAACGTATTTTCCCAGACTTACAGTAAGAGTGATTGTTTCTCCTGTGAACAAACGCTCTCCTGCTACGGGAGTGCTTGAAATAATCTGCCCCGACGGCACCGTGTCAGAAAATTCGTATACCTCGTTTACCGAAACATGCGCATTTAACAAAGCGAGACGTGCTGTACGCAAGTCAGCTCCCGAAAAATTATCAACGGAATAGAAGCTTCTACCGAGGCTTACTTTGACTGTTACGGTGGGCTTTTTACCTCCTGAATATACTCTGCGTGTGACACCTGCGGAAGGCGTTTGAGAAATAATCTCGCCTGCCGGTGTAATCTCGCTGTTTTCGTATGATACAAGGAAATTTATTTTGTTTTCGAGACTTTTCTCGGTTGTGGAAAACGACTGTCCCGTAAGATCGGGGATGACTAGTCTGTCGTAAGGACGCATAAATGCTGAGAAAAGACCGAGCAAAACAATGGATGCAGACAGAACCGCTACGGTGACAGCGGCACAAAGTGCGCCGAAGTAGAAGCGGTTATGAGAGGGGCGCAGAAGTATTTCCTTGGCTTTTGCGCGCAACATTGAGCCTGCTTTACTAAATGCAATTGATAAGCGGCGGAAAAGCACACTTAGACTTATGAGTAGACGTTGCAAGAGAGACGGCATTTTTGCTTCGGGAAGCTCACCTACGGAAAAAAGAGAGCTTACGTTTATTCGCTCTCCCTCTTCCCAAAGAGCGGGGGGAAGAACCGTAAGATACATAACGCGCTTTCTCTTGGATTTTAAACCTTTGATTTTGCACGCGCCTTTGCTAAAATAAATATTTTTTATACGGTACTTCATTTTGCCCCCACAAAAATTAGAATATGTACCTATTTAAAAGTGAGGGGATTAAATTTTTTCGTTTTCTCTGCGGAGCTGTCCACAGGAAGCGTTTATGTCAGCACCGAGTGTACGGCGCACGGTAGCCCGTACTCCCTTCTTTTCAAGTGTCGCGGCAAACTCGGAAATTGCCTTTTTATCTGAGCTTGAAAATTCTGTTTCCGTAACAGGGTTCACGGGAATGAGATTGACGTGAATGGGCATGGTGTCAGTGCGGCTTCGCAACTTTGAATTCAAGAGATCTGCCAAAGCGGTGGCAGCTGATTTTGAGTCATTCTTGCCTGCGATAAGCGTATATTCAAAGGAAATACGTCTGCCCGTTGCGGCATAGTAATTTTTGCAAGCAGTAAGCAATCGATCAATGTTGTATTTCTTGTTTACGGGCATTATACTGCTTCGCGTAACATCGTCGGATGCGTGAAGCGAGATTGAAAGCGTTATGGGGAAATTCTCGCGAGCGAGGTCGTCAATACGTTCTGCAAGACCGCAGGTGGATAGCGATATGTGTCTGTATCCTATATTGAGTCCGTCCTCGCAATTTACAAGCTTAAGAAATTTTATTACGTTTTGATAATTGTCAAGCGGTTCGCCTATTCCCATCATAACCACATTGGAAATGCGCTCGCCCGTGTCCTTCTCTGCGGCGATAATCTGACCGAGCATTTCCGACGGACGAAGGTCGCGTACCTTACCGCCTATTGTAGAAGCGCAGAATGCGCATCCCATTCGGCATCCCACCTGCGAAGAAATGCAGATAGTGTTCCCGTGCTTGTATTTCATTACTACGCTCTCGACTGCATTTCCGTCGTCAAGCGCGAAAAGATATTTGACCGTTCCGTCAAGGGAGGAAACAAGCTTTCGCCTTACAGTAGGCAGGGAATAGTAAGCCACGCCGTCAAGTTTTGCCTTGAGTGCCTTACCTATATTAGTTATGTCGTCGGGCGCTATTCCATCATGCATGGGCGCAAAAAGCTGCTTGGCTCTGTATTTTGGTTCTCCGAGAGAGATTACTAAGGCTTCAAGCTCATCGGGTAAGAGAGACAGAAGGTCTGATTTTTGTGTATCTTTAATTTCAGGTTGCATTTTTTATCCTTTTTGTTAGCTTTGCTATGAAAAATCCGTCCGTCGGGTATTCGTTAGGCAAAAGAGTAATATAGCCTTTCTCTGCGTTCAGATTTCCTACGGTGAACGGAGTAAGCTCAAATTCGCGATGTATTTTTAGAAATCTCTCGACGTTTTTGAAATTTTCCTCGGGGAAAACGGTACACGTCGAGTATAAAAGAATACCGCCGTCCTTTACGTACTGGCAGGCATTGTTGAGAATATCAAGCTGAATATCGGGCAAAGACGCGGACTCGTCGGGATTTTTGTAGCGAAGCTCAGGCTTTTTTGCAAGAACCCCAAAGCCTGAGCAGGGAACGTCACATATAACTCTGTCAGCCGTTCGGAAATGCTCTTCAAGCGGAGCTCTGCCGTCCTGCTTTGCTATTCTTATTATGTCAATTCCTAAGCGCTCAGCACCCGAAAGTATAAGAGAAAGCTTACTTTCGTGTAGGTCAAAGGAAAATACCTCTCCCTCGTTATTCATGCTCATTGCCGCGCCAAAGCTCTTTGAACCGGGGCAAGCGCATATGTCCATAACCTTCATTCCGGCGCGTGTATCAAGCGCCTCTACGCATATCTGAGATGCCTCGTCCTGAACGGTGAAAAGTCCTTCCTCAAAGCCGTAAAGCTCACGTACCGATCCCTTTACGCGAAGTCCGTGTGGAGATATTTCTGTAAGAGAAGCGCCGTCAATACGATTCGCAAGCTCCTCGCGGGAGATTTTGAGCGTGTTTACGCGAAGTGTTATTGGAGGTGTTTGGCAAAAGGCGGCAAGTATTTTCTGCGCCGTATCAAAGCCATAGACTTCTAGAAATTTTTTGCAAAGCGGAGTGCCGACAGAAAATCTTACTGAGAGATATTCGATTGGATTGGAGTTCTTGCTTGGCAAGGGCGTTTCTCCGGTGCGCAGATGTGCTCTGAGTATTGCGTTTACAAAGCCCGACGTGCGTCGGGGACAAAGTGACACGGATTCGTTTATAGCTGCATGCTTAGGGATCTTATCCATGAAAATTAGCTGATAGAGTCCGAGTCTAAGCACTGTAAGAGTGTGCGTATCAACATCAGAAAGAGGTCTTGATGAGAGTGAAGCGAGACGGTGGTCAAGTGTAATACGGCGCTCTATAACTCCGTAAAAAAGAGCAGAGACGAGTCTGCGATCAGCAGACGAAAGCTCGCTCTTTTGAAGAGCCTTGTCAAGCGCGATATTTGAAAACTGCTTGGATTTTTCTGCTTTTAGCAATAGTTCAAGCGCGATCTCTCTTGCACCTTGAAGTTTGTTTTGCGTACTCATCGTCTGTTACTGCGTCCTCCGGCTAAAAGCAAAAGGCGTAAAAGTGTCAAAAGTGAGGTCAGTAGTGCCGCAACGTAGGTCATAGCCGCCGCTGAAAGAACCTTTTTTGCGCCTTTTAGTTCGTCTTCCGAAAGCGTGTAAGAGCTGCTGAGAGCCTTTAAGGCGCGTGCTGAGGCATTAAATTCAACAGGTAGAGTTACAAGCTGAAAGATTGCAACCGCGCTGTAAAGAATAATTCCGAGGTACATCAATGCAGGAGTTGCCATTATCATTCCTATGAAGAAGAGGGGCATTGCAAGCATAGAACCGTAGCGCGTTGCGGGAATTATTGCCGCGCGGAGTTTTATTGGCGAATAATCCTGCGCATACTGAACTGCGTGTCCCGCTTCGTGAGCTGCAACGCCTACGGCGGCGGTGCTATATGAGTCGTAAACACTATCAGACAGTCTTATAACGTTTGCCTTGGGATCAAAGTGATCGGTGAGGTGTCCGCGCACGCGCTCGATCTTAACGTAGTGTAGACCGTTCGCATCAAGTATTGCTCTTGCGGCGTCCGAACCGCAAACACCCTTTGAGGTCATTACCTTTGAATATTTACTGTAGGTTGACGAAACCTTTACTTGCGCCCACACGGAAATTATAAGTGCGGGCAGTATAAGCAATACCGTCCAATCAAAATAAAAATATCCGAACATATATTCTCCTTTGCGGGAGAATTTTACGCAAGTATATCTCCCACGTTTATTTTTCTTCCGCGTACGAAGTCACTTGCATTCATTCGCGGCTTTCCTTCGGGAAGTACTCCCGTTATGTTGAGCGCACCGTCTCCGCACGCAACCCAAATTCCTCCGTCTAATCCAATAACCTCGCCGGCCTTTCCGTAATTACCGTTTTCATACAATACACATGCCGATGTTACCTTTAAAAGCTTACCGTCGGGCGTATGAGTAAATGCGAGAGGGAAGGGGGAAACACCGCGAATGAGATTGTGAAGCGTTCGCGCGTCTTTTGAAAAGTCCAATACGCAATCGTCCTTCGTTATTTTTGCGGCATATGTTGCAAGCGAGTCGTCCTGCGGCTCTCGCTTAATGCTTCCTGCTTCGATACACTCAAGCGTTTTGACTATGAGCGTAGCTCCGCATTCGCCGAGCTTGTCGTGTACGGTTTCAAAATTGTCAGTGTCGGTTATATCAACACAGTCCTTCAATAGCATATCGCCCGTATCAAGCCCCTCAGCCATATACATGGTGGTGATACCCGTCTTTGACTTTCCGTCGATAATAGCCCTTTGCATGGGGGCGGCTCCACGATATTCGGGAAGAAGAGAGCCGTGTACGTTTATACATCCGTATTTAGGAAAATCAAGCACATTTTTAGGAAGAATTTTACCGTATGCTACCACGACGATAACATCGGGGGAAAGCTCTGACAAAAGCGCGGCAAACTCGTCAGAGCGCAGAGTGTCCGGCTGATAAACGTCAAATCCTGCTTCAAGTGCGAAAACCTTTACCGGGGGCGGGGTAAGCGTGTATCCACGTCCGCGAGGCTTGTCGGGCTGCGTTATTACACCGACTATCTCATGCTCTGTTTTTGCAAGCGCTTTGAGTGAAAACATGGCAAAGTCAGGAGTACCCATAAAAAGTATTTTCATAGCCACCTCAGTTATCTATCATCTTCGCGATGTCAATATAAAGCTTGCCGTCAAGATGGTCTATTTCATGGCAAAATGCCTTGGCGAGAAGTCCTGAGCCCGTGATGTCAAAGGTCTCACCCTTGCGGTTGAGCGCTCTTACTGTTACATGCATGGGACGTGTGGTGATGCCCCATCTTCCGGGAACGGAAAGACAGCCTTCCTCTCCCTCTTGCTCACCGGAGAAAGCTATTATTTTGGGATTGATAAGCTCAATAAGCCCATCATCGGGAGTTTCGATAACGACTACGCGGCGCAAAACTCCAACCTGTGGAGCTGCAAGACCTACTCCGTCGGCGGCACGCATTGTATCTATCATGTCGTCAAGCAGGCGTGTTATTCTGGGCGTTATTTCATCAACGGGACGGCATACCTTTCGGAGCGTGCTGTCACCTACCTTAAGTATTTTCAATTTTGCCATGAATTATCTCCTGATTTTAAAATTAGTTTATAAATTTGTGGGGTTGATATCTACGGACAGAGAAAGTCCGTGAGCACCCGAAGCCGAAAAGTATTTGAGTATATCCGAAAGCATTGAGCGAGATCGCTTGTTGGAACGGATTTTAAGCACCATTCTCATGCGGAATTTTCCCTCGACCTTATATACCGGAGCTTCAAACGGTCCGTAAACTACGGCAGGAACGTCGGAATACTCCGTGCTAAGATATTCGGCTACCTTTTCACCAAGCAACTTTGAGGCTTTGAACAGCTCTGTTTCATTTGGGGACGTGAGTGTCAGAAGTGCTATGTCGCAAAACGGCGGGAAAACCAAAAGCCGCCGTAGCTTTATTTCGCTTTCGTAAAATCCGCGGTAATTTTGCGCGCAGGCGAATTTTATACATTCGTTGTCGGGGTTGTTTGTTTGTATTACGGCAACACCGTTTTTTTCGGAGCGGCCCGCTCTGCCGATGACCTGCGTGAGCATAGCGAAGGTTCGTTCTGCCGCACGGTAATCGTCAAGATACAAGGATGCATCGGCAAGTAACACTCCTACAAGCGTAACGTCGGGGAAATCGTGTCCCTTGGTTACCATTTGTGTTCCGAGAAGCACGTCAGCCTCACGCCTCCTGAATTTGCCGAGAAGCTTTTCATAAGCGCTTTTCTCGGCGGTGGTATCCGTGTCCATGCGAAGCACGGTTGCATCGGGTAAAAGATTACCGAGCTCTTGCTCGACTCTTTGTGTGCCGTAACCCATTCTTGCAAGATGTGCGCCGCCACAGGAAGGACAAACGGTGGGAACGGGTATTCGTTTACCACACCAATGGCAGGCAAGGTATCCTGTGTCGTAGCTTGATGTAGTGGTATGGTAAGTCATGGAAACGCTGCACTCGGGGCACTTTACAGCGCCGCCGCAACTACGGCAGCTTAAAAAATTATTGTAGCCTCTGCGGTTTAGGAAGAGTATGGATTGGTTATTATCCTGCTTGTTTTTCAAAAGTCGGGAGCACAGAGCCGCGCCGAGTGGAGAGGTGTTTCCAGCCTGAAGCTCTGGACGCATATCCTCAATGACAGCTTCGGGAAGCTTAGCTTTTCCGTATCTTTTGTTCAGTTCGATAAGAGTATATTTATTCTCAAGAGCCTTTTTGTAGCTTTCAAAGGAAGGTGTAGCAGATGCAAGAAGCATAAGACCGTTATGGTAAGCCGCGCGGTATCTCGCAACGTCGCGCGCGTGATACTTGGGATTCATATCGGATTTATAGGTGTGCTCCTGCTCCTCGTCAATTATTATAAGCCCGATGTCTGAGAGGGGCGCGAAAATTGCCGAACGCGTACCTATTACCACGTCAGCGCCGCCGTTTTTTATTCGACGAAAGGTGTCAACACGCTCTCCAAGAGAGAGGGCGGAATGGATTATTGCTACTCGATCTCCATAGCGTGAGCAGAAAATGCGCAGAGATTGAGGAGTGAGTGATATTTCGGGCAAAAGCACGATGACGCCTCTGCCTTGCTCAAGAATATGATCGATAGTCTTGAGCATAACGCTCGTCTTACCGCTTCCCGTGACTCCGTGAAGCAGAGCCGCCTGCGGCTTGCCTGAATCGGCAAGCTCACAGAGCTTGTTCAAGGCAAGCGACTGTTCGTCGTTGAGAATGAGCTCCGATTGCTCACGCTCAAATTTTATAGCCTTAAGACCTCTGTCTATGGCTTGGTGCTCGCGAAGGATCAGTCCCTTGTCGCAAAGCGCTTTTATTTGAGTCTTTGAAGCACCCGTTTCGTTTATCAAAGTGTTTTCTTCAATACTTCCTTTTTCACGTGAAAGAAAACGAAGAATCTCACAGTGCTTGGGTGAGCGAAGCTTTACTGTGGGGTCATCACCGGCAGCAATTGCCTCTGCGCGCTCGCATGAAACTATCAGGGAATAGGAAACGGAATATTTTTCGCCCGTAGCCTTTAATGTTATATCTTTTACGATTGCACCGCACGCAACAAGCTTTTTGATTGCAGGCTCGGTGGCAGGACCGTATTTGCCCTTGAGAGTGGCTATCGGCACGGATTCCTGCTTCGTAATATATTTGAGTATAAGAAGCGTGGATTCATCAAGCCTCGAGGTATCTCCACCGCCCGTTGCTGCTACTATTTCCTCCATTCGGGAAAAAGCAGAGGTGGGCACTACCGCTTTAGCGGCATCACCCACCGTGCATAACGTATGTTCCTTAAGAAAGAGGCAAAGTCCCAGAGTTTCCTCGGAGAGGGACATGGTCTTATCACATACGCCGAGCACGGATTTGTAGTCGATACTCGTATCCTCTGGTGTTTCCTTGAGAGATACAACCAAACCAATTTTTTTACGGTTGGATACTCCAAAGGGCACGGTAACGAAATCGCCGCAGACTATTTCTCCGCGGAGGTTCGGGGGGATATAATAGTCGAAAACGTTGTCAATACTGTACGGAGTATCGAGCAGATGTATACCGGCGTATGCAGACATAATTCCTCCGGAAATTTTAATTTTCGGTAGCTTCGGTTACGACTTCAGCGTCAACGTCTGCCACTGCGGCAGTAGCCTCAACTCTTACTATTTTAAACGTACCGTTGTGTATTTTTGTGATGGCATTCTTTACTGCCTTTTCCTCACGGTATTCCTTATTGAGCTGATTGATTACGTTACGGTCGGCTTCCTTGTTGCCGGTAGCGGATTTTTCAGCTGCTTCCTTTTGTGTAACGTATTCATTGGTAAGAACTCGAGCGCACTTAGCAGTCGCGAGAGCCAATTCGTATCTGTTGAATTCATCGTTTGTAAGCTGGTCAATAGTTGGGTAAAGCATGTTTTTCTCCTTAAATTTGTAGTATATAAATTTGATTAGTTGTTAAGATAATTTTCTGCTATATGGGGGTTTCTCGAAACGGATGATTTTTCAGCCGTTACGATAGCGCGTATTTCCTCTGCTGCCTCGCGGTCAAGTCCGTCACGGTTATATACAACGTAGTCGTATACGTTTGCAAAGGCGATCTCTTCCTTTGCTCGCTCAAGCCGCAGGCGTATTTTTTCCTCCGTCTCGGTTCCGCGACCGCGGAGTCTTGCTTCCTGAACTGAATAGGAGGGTGGGAGAAGAAGAACGAGTACTGCATCGGGATATTTCTTTTTTATGTTCTGCGCGCCCTCAACCTCTATTTCAAGTATGAGGTTTTTCCCCGATGCCAATACGTCCTCGGCTTCTTTTTTTGGTGTTCCGTAAAAGTTTCCGCAGTATTCGGTATATTCGAGCATATCTCCGCGCTCAATACGCGACTTGAATTCGTCCTTCGTAATGAAATGGTAGTTGATTCCGTCAATCTCACCGGGGCGGGGAGCTCTCGTGGTTGCGGAAACGGAGTAGACAAACTCTCCCGAATTGAGCAAATGAGCGTTTACAGTCCCCTTGCCGCTTCCGGCGGGACCCGAAACTACGATTAAAAGTCCTTTGTTCATAATATTTGCCGTCATTCCTCAATATCGTCCTCGGTGTCGTTGTCGTCAACTCTGTTGGCAATCGTTTCTGCTTGGATGGCAGACAGAATAACGTGCTCACTGTCCGTGATTATTACTGCTCTTGTTCTGCGTCCGCAGGAAACGTCAATGACTCTGCCGCCGTCCTTTGCATCCTGTACAAGTCTTTTGACGGGAGCTGAATCGGGGCTTACTATCGTGACTATTCGTTCGGCGGCAACCATATTGCCAAAGCCAATGTTTATAAACTTCATTTTTGCCTCCGTTACTCTATATTCTGTATCTGCTCGCGTATTTTTTCAATGTCACACTTTATGTCTACGACAAGTCGAGCGATAGCTGAATTCTGACATTTTGAACCGATAGTATTAGTTTCGCGGTTTATTTCCTGAACAAGGAAGTCGAGCTTTCTTCCCGAAGGCTCGTCGGATTTTAGAATATCCGCAAAGCCGTCGAAATGGGAGCGAAGCCTTACGAGCTCTTCGTCAATTGCTATTTTGTCGGCAAAAATCGCACATTCGGTGAGTATACGGTTTTCGTCAAATACTATTCGGTTATCGGACAGCATTTCGCGCAATCTTGCTTCGAGCTTTTCTCGGTAACTTGAGGTGTCTGTCAAAGATATCTTTTCTATCTCGTTAACACGCGCCTGTATGGACTCAACCTTTCCGCATAAATCACGGCAGATATTCTCGCCCTCACGTTGTCTTGCAAGAAGGAATTTGTCTATGGCATCGTCGAGTACAACGCACAGGTCATTCCAATCTCGCTCGGCATCGTCCTCGCTTTTCTTTATGACGAATATGTCGGAGTTTTTTGCGACACTCATAATGCTTATGTCATTGGCAAGTCCGAATTTTTCGCCAAGCTTTTGAAGTGCAGAGATGTAAGCGGCGGTGTAGCCCTCGTCAATATCAAAGCTTACGTCGGGAGTGTCGATTACGTTTATGGTTATATAAACGTCTACCTTTCCGCGTGAAATAGATTTTGACTGAAGATACGGCTTGATTTTTTCCTCCAGAAAAGAAAAGGCGCGGGGGAGCTTGACCGAGCAGTCAAAAAATCTGTTATTGACGCTTTTTAATTCAACGGTGATGTCCTTGCCGCCGACTGTATTTCTTGCTCTTCCGAAGGAGGTCATGCTTTTTATCATGAGGAGGTCTCCTTAAAACGAATAAAACATAATATTATATCAATATATATTATAAGACATTTTCTTCCGGTTGTCAACGGACTTTTTGAATTTTGGGTAATTCCGTACAATTATTTTAAAATCCTGACTTGTTTTATGGGTGTTTTTAAAGCAAAAAATCACAAAAAAGTATTGTGGACGAGATTTTTTGTGATTTTAGAGGATGTTTTTTAAAAAAATGTAAAAAACTACTTGAAATTTACGTTTGAATGGTGTATAATAAAATGGATTTAATGCGGCATAGCCGCCAAGGATAAAAAACAACACGGAGGACTGCAAAATGGTAGTAGCAGGCGATTTTAAAAACGGTATTACCTTTGATATGGACGGTAACGTATTTCAGGTAATCGAATTTCAGCACGTAAAGCCCGGTAAGGGAGCGGCATTTGTCCGTACTAAGATCAAGAACGTTATCACGGGATCGGTTATTGAAAGAACCTTCAGCCCCACGGATAAGTTTGAGAATGCTTATATTGAAAGAAAGGAAATGCAGTATTCCTACAACGATGGCGATCTGTATTATTTTATGGATATGGAGAGCTTCGATATGATGCCTCTTAACAGCGACAAGCTTCCCGACAACTTTAAGTTTGTTAAGGAAGAAATGATGTGTAAGATAATTTCCTACAAGGGTAACGTATTCGGCGTTGAGCCTCCCACGTTCGTAGAGCTTGAGGTTACTCAGACCGATCCCGGCTTTGCAGGAAATACAGCAACCAACACTCTTAAGCCCGCAACTCTTGAGACTGGAGCAGTTATAAAGGTTCCGTTGTTCATAAACGAGGGTGACGTTCTTAAGATCGATACCAGAACCGGCGAGTATCTCTCCCGCGCTTAAATTCAGGATTGGAGGAGAACTGTTATGGAAATGACACTTAACGAAAGAGCTGCTTATATTAAGGGACTTTGCGACGGAATGGAGCTTGATACAGCTTCTAAGGAGGGCAAGGTTATTGCCGCTCTTACCGAGCTTATTTCCGATATGGCTATTACTATTGAGGAGCTTGAGGACGAGGTCGTTGAGCTTCGCGACTATATCGAGGAGATCGACGAGGATCTCGGAGACGTTGAGGAGGTTCTTTGCGACGAGGAATGCGACTGTGATTGCGACTGTGATTGTGATTGCGATTGCGATTGCTGCGACGACGAAGACGATTATTTCGAGGTAGAATGCCCCTCTTGCGGCGAAACTATCTGCTTTGACGGTACTATTGATCCCGAGGAGCTTGCATGTCCCGCATGCGGCGAGAAGTTCGAGTGCATCGTAGACGAGGACGATCTCGAGGCTCTTGACGAGGAATAATTAAAGAATAAAAACGGGGTTGCCGCACGGCAACCCCGTTTTGTACGAATTCAATCTACGAACAGCAACGAATAACAGCGCTACCCACTCGTAGGGGAGGATATTATCTTCCCGCAAAACGGAACGCAATAAATCAATAAAATTGTTTTGAATAAAGCTCATTTTTATAACAAGCCTTCCCCTGTGGGGAAGGTGGCACGAGCCTTGCGCGAGTGACGGATGAGGAGATCGCCCGACCGATAGCCTTAAATTGCGATAGCAATCAAGAGAGTTAGTTTTACTCAAAATTACAAGCTTTTATTATCGCTTCCGCGGTGTTTAGCTTTCAATACACCGATCTCCTCATCCACCGCAAGCGGTCCCCCTTCCCCACAGGGGAAGGCTAAAGGGGAAAGCGAAACGCAACGGATAATCTCCTCCCCATACGGCGGGTATCATTTTTCTTGATTGTAGGGGGTGAGGTCCTCAACGCCCCGTTTTGAAAAAATATAAAAAAACACTTGACAAAGCTTGTTCGCTGTGGTATAATGTGAATTACCTCTGCGAGTAGGCTTTTTTTCGTGCGCAAAAAGCGCCAAATGCGACGAAACTGCTCCGTGAGGGAGGTACACGGACGCGTTCCGCACGCGGAATGTGTCAAATAAATTTAAATGGGAGGTGCCGAAAAATGGCTAATGACGCAAGAGTCAAGATTACTCTGGTATGCACTGAGTGCAAGCAGAGAAACTACGACACTAAGAAAAACAAAAAGAACGATCCTGACAGACTCGAACTGAAGAAGTATTGCAGGTTCTGCCGCAAGCACACTCTTCACAAAGAATCTAAGTAATTCGGAGGGAAGATATGGCAGAGAATGAAAAGAAGGTCGTAAAGACCGAAAGCAAGCCCGCCAAACCCAAGAAGGAAAAGAAAAAGGGAAGGGTAAAAGAGGCTTGGAAAGGATTTAAGAGCGAAGTAAAGAAGATCGTTTGGCCGTCCGGAAAGCAGGTTCTCAAGAATACTCTCGTTGTTCTCGTGATACTTGTCGTATGTGCGGTTGTGATCGGCCTGCTTGACTATGCTTTTGCAGGCGGATTTAACGCTCTTGTTGGACTTTTCAGTCCTAACAAATGATTGAAATATGAGTAATTTCAATGAAATGAACGTAGGTCCCAGATGGTATGTGGCGCACACCTATTCGGGATATGAAAACAAGGTTAAGGCAAGCCTTGAGAAGATCGTTGAAAACCGCGGACTTGAAAATCTGATATTCGACATTCGCGTTCCCGTTGAGACTGTGATAGAAAAGCACGGTGACAAGGAGAAGGAAGTCGAGCTGAAGATATATCCCAGCTACGTTTTTATCAAGATGGTAATGACAGACGAAAGCTGGCACGCAGTAAAGTCTATAACGGGATTTACAGGATTCGTAGGCCCCGGATCAAGCCCCACGCCTCTTACTGATGCTGAGGTAGAGCGGCTCAATATCGAAACGACGAGAGTAGAGCTCATGGTTAAGGTTGGCGACAGCGTTACCGTTACCGAGGGATTGTTTGAGGGATACAAGGGAACTGTTCAGGCTGTATCCGATGATCTTAAGAACGTTACGGTGCTCATTAAGAGAGGAAACCGTGACATGTCTGTTGAGCTTGACGCAACAAGCGTAAAGCTCGCGTAAACGACCGCGAGGTCAAAAAAGTGGGAGGGAGAAAATTTCACTTTAATTCTCCCGTATATTTACCACATTTGGAGGTATTTTAATTATGGCAAAGAAAGTTATGGGTTACATCAAGTTGCAGTTGCCCGCAGGTAAGGCAACTCCTCAGCCCCCCGTAGGACCTGCACTCGGTCAGTACGGTGTTGCAATTCCCGTATTTACTAAGGAATTCAATGAAAGAACAAAGAACGACATTGGACTTATAATCCCTGTTGTTATTACGGTTTACGCAGACCGTTCATTCACATTTATCACCAAGACTCCTCCTGCGGCTGTCCTTATTAAGAAGGAAGCTAAGATCGAGTCCGGCTCCGCAAAGCCCAACAAGACCAAGGTTGCAAAGCTTACCAAGGAGCAGGTAAGAAAGATCGCAGAGATCAAGATGCCCGACCTCAATGCTTCTTGCGTTGAGACTGCTATGAGCATGGTTGCAGGTACTGCACGCTCTATGGGTGTCGTTGTAGAAGACTAAGGGGGTACGTGAAAATGGGTAAGAAATATACAGACAGCGTAAAGCTGATTGAAAAGAGCAAGGCATACGATCCCGCAGAGGCATTGGCTCTCGTTTGCCAGACTTCTAAGGCAAAGTTTGATGAAACCATAGAAATTCACATTCGCTTGGGTGTTGACTCCCGTCACGCTGACCAGCAGGTCAGAGGCGCGGTAGTTCTTCCCAACGGAACGGGTAAGAACGTAAAGGTTCTCGTATTCGCAAAGGGCGATAACGTTCAGAAGGCACTCGACGCAGGCGCAGATTACGCAGGCGGAGCAGAGTACGCAGAGAAGATCCAGCAGGAAAACTGGTTCGACTTCGACGTTGTTATCGCAAGCCCCGATATGATGGGTGTTATCGGTAAGCTCGGTAAGGTTCTCGGACCTAAGGGACTTATGCCTTCTCCTAAGGCTGGTACTGTTACTCCCGACGTTGCTCGTGCAGTAACTGAGGCTAAGGCAGGTAAGATCGAGTACAGACTTGATAAGACAAACATCATCCACTGCCCCATCGGTAAGGCATCCTTCGGTGTTGAGAAGCTCACTGAGAACTTCGACACTCTCGTAGGCGCAGTTATCAAGGCAAAGCCTGCTGCTGCAAAGGGTCAGTACATCAAGAGCTGCGTAATCGCAAGCACGATGGGCCCCGGTATTAAGATTAACCAGACAAAGCTTGGCTAATAAGCTGAGAAATAAAACAAAAAAGGCTTCAACGACGTTGAGGCCTTTTTTGTTTGAAAATGTAAATAAATTAAGAAATCGTAGGCATCTGGTGTAAAAAGTATTGACATTTGACAACAAATCGTGTAAAATATATGTATATGTCATTATCATTTTTTGATGTAAATAAGCAAAGAAACTGAAAGGATAAGGAGGTGCTAAAATGATAGAGGCAATTATAGCGGGTGCCGTAGGACTTGTCGTCGGTGCGGTGGCTTTTACGTTTGTCGGATACGGCGTGCGTAAAAAGAGAGCCGAGAAGGAAATAGGCTCTGCCGAGCAGGAAGTCAAGAGACTTCGTGAGGAGGGCGCAAAGCAAGCGGAAACCCTTAAAAAAGAAGCGTTGCTCTCCGCAAAGGAAGAAATTCTCAAGCAGAGAACGGAAGCCGAAAAGGAAATTAAGGAACGCAGAGCGGACGTTTCCAGAATGGAAAGACGAGTTACTCAAAAAGAAGAAAACCTTGATAAGAAGTCTGAGGCTCTTGAACGCAAGAACGAGCAGCTCGACAAGAAAATCAAGGAAAACGAGGCCCTTACTGAGCAGATCAACCAGCTTCGCGAAAAGGAAATCGAGGTTCTTGAAAAAATCTCGGGAATTTCTGTTGAGCAGGCGAAGGAGGAGCTGCTTGCACGAACAGAGTCTGCAATTAAGCATGAGCTTGCGCAGAGAATGACCGAGCTTGAAGCTCAGTTCAAGGAGGAGGCAGACGGCAAGGCGAAGAATATTATTTCCTTGGCAATACAAAGATGCGCTGCCGATCACGTTGCAGAGTCTACTGTCTCCGTTGTATCTCTTCCAAATGAGGATATGAAGGGAAGAATTATCGGTCGTGAGGGAAGAAACATCCAGATGCTTGAAAAGCTTACGGGAATTGAACTTATAATCGACGATACTCCCGAAGCAATTACACTTTCCGGATTTGATCCGGTTCGCAGAGAAACAGCAAGACTTGCTCTTGAAAAGCTTATCGCTGACGGGCGCATTCATCCGTCAAGAATCGAGGAAACCGTTGAAAAGGCGGCTCGCGAGGTCGAGGCGGGAATCAAACAGGCGGGCGAGAGAGCTACGTTTGACGTGGGTATCCACGGCATAAACGGAGAGCTTGTAAGAATGCTCGGCAGACTTAAGTACAGAACCAGCTACGGACAGAACGTCCTTAAGCACTCGATTGAGGTAGCACTCATTTCGGGTATGATAGCAGATGAGCTCGGTGTTGACAGCACCGTTGCAAAGCGTGCGGGATTGCTTCACGATATTGGAAAGGCACAGACGCATGAAATGGAAGGCTCACACGTTGAGCTTGGCGTAAACCTTGCTAAGAAATACAAGGAAAGCAAGGACGTTATTCACGCGATTGAGGCGCACCACGGCGACGTAGAGGCTCAGACGATAACTGCAGTTATCGTTCAGGCGGCTGACGCAATTTCCGCGGCAAGACCCGGAGCGAGACGTGAGGACCTTGAGAACTACATCAAGAGACTTGAAAAGATTGAGGAGATTGCAAAGAGCTTCTCAGGAGTTGACAAGGCGTACGCGGTACAGGCGGGCAGAGAGATCAGAGTAATGGTTAAGCCCGAGGAGGTAAACGACGACGGAATGAAGATAATCGCGCGCGAAATGGCGGCAAAGATTCAGGAGGACGTTAAGTACCCCGGTCAGATTAAGATAAACATTATCAGAGAAAGCCGCGCTGTTGATTACGCGAAATAATCAAAGCTAAATATCTGTTTCCCAAAAGGATTTTTATATAATTACATAAAGCCCCAAACGGAATTAAGCGTAAAAACGCATCAGATAAATCAGATGCAGAGCCGCGAGACACACGTGCCTCGTGGCTCTGCTTTTATTTTTAAAAATGTTATATTCCTACTTGAAAAAAAGTCGCGGATATGATAGAATAATAGTAGTATTTTTTGTCGAGGAATTTTAGATGAATAAGCTTCAACAGAATTTAAATGAATTTAAATTGAATACAAAAATGGTGGTGGCTGTGATAGTCACGCTTGCGTTGTTTTTGACATCGGGATTTCTAATGAGTCTCTGCTTTATTGCCGAAGGATTTAGCGCGATTGGTATGCTTGACGGAGGTAACTCTGGCGGCGGCTCAGGCGGCGGTGGAGGAGGTAGCAGCTTGGGCGGTGGTAACTCTACCGTAAATAAGCCACCGATAACCTCAAATTCACAGCCCGGAGCAAAGACGGGAATAGTTCTTCCGTGCGCGACGCCTGCGGGAAATTATTTGAGCTCACCTGATGAAAATACAAAGAATATTTCCTCGGATACAGAAATAAAATCGGGTGCGGCTGTGCTCGTTGATATGACGGACGGCGTGGTCGTTGCAGGTAAGAACGCAGACACAAAGATATACCCTGCATCAATGACGAAGGTAATGACCTTGCTCGTAGCATGCGAGAATGCAAAGGATCCAAACGCGCTTTTGACGGTTACAAAGCAGCTTGTTGATGAATACAATAAGCCTGTTAATAAAGGCGCTTCTGTTGCAAAAACGTGGTTAGAGGGAGATCAGGTTACAGTTGAAGATGCATTAAATCTCGTGATCTACGAGTCGGACACGGTAGCTTGTTGGTTGCTTGCTGAATACATAGCGGGTGGCGAGAGCCAATTCGTACAAATGATGAATACAAAAGCTTCGTCAATGGGACTTAAAGGTACGCATTTTACAAATTGCACGGGACTTTTTAATGCAGATCATTACACCACCTGCCGTGAAATGGCGGCGATAATGGCGGCGGCAATGAACAATGAGAGTGCCAAAAAGGTGCTTACGTCAAAATCGCTTTATACCGTGGACGTTTATAATAACGGCGAAAAGGTGAGCGATATAAGCATGTGGAGCGCATGGTATACGGGCAGATTGGAAAGCAATAAGCTGAGCGGAGTGGCGGCGCATTACGTTGGCGGCGGCT
>SVQL01000028.1 GCA_015065365.1 Oscillospiraceae bacterium
GCGTTTCAAAGGTCTTGTCACCGCGCGCCCGTCAACACTTATAGAAAATGGCAAGCTTTGTCGTAAGGCCATGCTCGAAGCAAGGCTTACGCTCGACGAGCTTGTGACCGAATTGAGACAAAACGGGTACAGCGATATAGACGAAGTGCTTTACGCAATACTTGAAAAGAGTGGAAAGATAACCATTATACCCAAGGCAAAGTACGCACAGCCTACCTGTCAGCAGCTTAATATTTCCGTAAAGGAATCGGGAATATTTCATATAATAGTAGACAACGGTACGGTGAACGATCACGGGCTGTCAACCGTAGGGCTTACGCGCGCACAGCTTTATCAAAAGCTAAAAAAGCGCGGAACATGCACCAAGGATGTATACCTTATGATGATAAGCGACTCCGGTGAGGAAAGAATAATAACCAAGAAGGAGGCTTCATGAAATCGTTAATTATTTCATTACTGTTGTTCACGGCAGTGATCTCGCTTATGATCTTCAATATTAAATATGTCAATGATACGGCAAGCACAATGAAGGAACTTGCATCCGACGTTCGCGACGGAAATCAATCCGCTGACGCACTTATCGAATACTGGAACACACGTCGCACGTATCTCAGCTTCTGCGTAAGCTTTCGCGAATTAGACAAGGTTTCCGAAAATCTTTTATGTCTAAGAAGCGCCATCGGCGGCAAAAGCGATCTTATGATCGAGCAAAGCTATTTGCTACTATGTGACTCGCTTGACGACATTTCAAGACTCGAAAAAATCTTTACGTAGTCAGCGACAAAAACTCCTCACAGTAAACATTCCGTACAGAAGTCAAAATATAAAACGCACTTTCGTCTTGAATATTTTTACATTCCGCTTTTTTACAAGCTATAATTCTATCTGTTACAGCCACAACAATACTTTGCGAAGCGCTGCCAACGCCAAGCGAAGTAAGATATTCAACAGAAACACCGTCATACACTGCCGAAAAATCTTTTTTATTACCGACTGCACTTACGAAGATACCTACGGTTCCGTATTGGGATTCACTCACCTGCTTTAAAATCTTATCCACGTTAGTTTGTCTGTTATCTACTATCTTTTCAAAAGCCACAAGCAGACACGGACAATCCCCATTCTCGCCTATGCTTGCGAATATGGCGTTATTATCTTCGGCAATCTGTACGGTTAAACCGTCAAAGCTCGTCTTTTTATATATAACGGGAAATTTCATATTCCCCTCAAGCTGACACACCTCATACGAATACTCCTCAGGAATACTCGACTCAGCTATCATCCACGCCTCTTGGGAAACAGCGCCAAGCGTAATAATATCAACAGTCTCAGTGCAAAGCGATGCCAAAGCGTTCTTAAATGCAAAAGAATCATTTCCATTGATAGCCGCACTAACAACGGACATATCTTCAGCTTCATAGGAATACACCAACGGCGAAGAAATGTCAACAGAACCAACTCCGCTCACAACCGACGAATTTATCGCATCATATAACTTATATACTGCCATAGAAAGTCCATAAATGCTGTCAGAGGATACAATAATATCCTCCCCATCATAGGATATGCCGCAAAAGCTTTCTTGTGTTCCGTTTGAAAGTTCAAAAACAATTTCACGAGCACCCACGACAGTATCAAAGGAAATATCCGGATATGCGCCGCATTTATTTGCAAGCAATTCTCTGAACGCGCTTGCAATTTCTTGCGTTTGATTGGTTACCGCTATACCGTAATTTGAAAAATCCGTTTCACAGAGTCTTATAGAAGACAAGGTATACGATGCGCCGACCTCAAAGCCGTCGCCGTCATTCATAATCCTTTTTCCCTCTGCGCCGACAAGCGTTTCGGAAATAAACTTATCCGTTGCGGTAACAGTTGCGTTCTCGGACTTTCCGCCAAGAACAATAACGTCAGAAAATTTTATACACAGATAATCATCTCTCTTGTGAAGTCTTAATACCTCTTTCGATTCTTTTCTGTCAACGTATCCGAGTTGTATCTCTCCGGTTTTGCCGTCATTGGAAAGCTCGTCAATATCTCTTACGACTGTGCAGGTCTTTTCTGTTTTTTCCTCTATTGCAGCTGCAAGCTCAAGGGCTTTAACGAAAACCGTGTCTGTCGCACCCGATGAAATCACAACTCTGTATTTACTTACATTATCTTCGACTGCTTCGCTGTCCTCAGTCTGCGAGTTTTGAAGTTTTTCAAGCTCAGCAAGCGCATCACTGTCTGCGGAATTAGAGCATGATACAGCACTTATAACAAACGCAAAACAAAGTATACCCAACAAAGCTCTGCGAATTTGCTTACCTATAATCATATCTCTCACCAAGCGCGACGGGAATATCTCTACCGTAGCTCATTTCCTTTATTTTAGTAACGATTTGATCACTTTCCCTGCGCTTTACAGCAAAGCGGATAGTAACCTGATCCTCAAAGCGTGTATCGTCGATAAGCACGCCCATGTCACAAAAGTACGCATTATATTTTTGATATTCCGAATATCCGCAACGAAGCTCGTATTCGCTGTACGGCTCGTAGGTAATAATTCCTGCCGCCTCAAGCACGAGCGATGCGGTATGCGAATACGCGCGAACAAGGCCGCCTGCGCCGAGAAGCGTTCCACCAAAATATCTCGTTATTACAACACATGCGTTATCAACTCCGCTTTTTCTTATCGCGTCGAGCGTCGGCATACCCGAAGTTCCCTGCGGCTCACCGTCGTCGGAATATCTTGCGATGATACCGTTTTTCATGGTATATGCTGACACGTTGTGCGTAGCGTCATTATATTGCTTTTTTATCTTTTTTATATATTCCTGCGCCTCTTCCTCGGTATCCGTCCGAAGTGCGTGACCTATGAATATAGAGCGTTTTTCTTCAAATTCAACGTGCGCTTCACCCGCAAGCGTAGTGAAGAACTCCTTCATATTATCCACGGAAATCCTCCTTAATCAGTCTTTTATTCCTCGTCCGTCGGCTCGGATATATCGTCAATGGCGTATTTTCTCATCATACCTCTTGCCTTCGCATCTGCAAGCGCTACGACCGTAATCCCTTCAGCTCCGTATTCAACACTCTCAACCGTAGCATTTTTGTAAAGCGTATTTACCGCTCCCGCCTCACTGTTGGGAATAACGTACGTTACTCTGCGCTTATCTGCGAGCACCATACCCTCAAGCTTTGATACCATAAGCTCACATCCCTGCCCTGTCAAGGCGGAAATGTAAACGGTGTTATCTGCAGCCTCACGTCCAAGCGAGCCCAGATCGACTATGCCTCTGTCACACTTATTGAACACGTAAAGCATGGGCTTGCCCGAAGCTCCAAGCTCGCAAAGCAAGTTTTCGGTCACAGCAAGCTGGTCGCGGAAGTTCTCGTCCGAGGCATCTATTATTATCATCAAAATATCAGCATTGCACGCCTCCTCAAGGGTTGAACGGAATGCTCGTACTAAATGATGGGGCAGCTTGTTTATAAATCCTACCGTGTCCGTAAGCAAAACGGATTCTCCGCAAGGGAGTATAAATTTTCTCGTCGTAGGGTCAAGTGTTGCAAACAGCTTATCCTCAGCAAGTATTCCCGCATCGGTAAGTCTGTTTAAAAGCGTAGATTTTCCCGCGTTCGTATATCCTACTATGGCGATTTCCGGAATACCGCTCTTATCTCTTGCAGCGCGCATGGTCCTTCTGTTTTTGTCCATTTCGGCAATTTGCGTCTCAAGCGCATGGACGCGGCGCATCAAATGTCTGCGGTCAGTCTCAAGCTTCGATTCGCCCGGACCTCGCGTTCCTATACCTCCGCCGAGTCTTGAAAGCTCCGTTCCCTTTCCCATAAGGCGAGGAGCAGTATACTTAAGCTGAGCAAGCTCAACTTGAAGCTTACCCTCTCCCGTAACCGCGTGCAGCGCGAAAATGTCGAGTATGAGCATGGATCGGTCAATAACCCTTACTCCGTCACCTACTATATCCTCAATATTTCTTATTTGAGACGGTGAGAGCTCACAGTCAAAAACAACAAGCGTCGCGTCGTTGCAAGCACAAAGATATGCAAGCTCTGATGCCTTTCCGCTTCCTATAACAGTACGAACGTCGGGAGTGTCCTTGTTTTGCGTAAGTCTTGCTATCGCTTCCCCCCCTGCCGTTTCAAGAAGTCGCTCCAGCTCATCAAGACTCTTATCAACACTTTCTTGAGTTTCATTCCCCCACACAAGTCCGACAAGTACCGCCTTGTCCTTAAGTTTTTTATCTGTAAATTCCATAAAAATCCTTTCTGGTATACTCTGATTTGAAGTTAAGAAAACAAAGGCAGGCACCTCAAAGAATGCCTGCCTTTATTTTTTGAGCCGTAAAAATTACTTTCCTACGCTCTCAAGTCTTCTCTTAAACTTATCAACGCGTCCGCCAACGTCAACAAACTTCTGCTTGCCCGTGTAGAAGGGATGGCACTTGGAGCAAATTTCAACTCTCATCTCGCCGCCCTTGGTGGACTTTGTGGTAATGGTTTCGCCGCAGGCGCAACGAATTACGCACTCTTCATAATTGGGATGGATTCCGGATTTCATCTTAATTTACCTCGTTTCTATTATTCCGATGTTCTTTGACATCGGTTCACAAACACGGGTATTATAACATATTATTTCCCGTTTTGCAAGACCTTTTTTGAAATTTTTTAATTTTTTTGATTTTTTTAATCTATATGTATGTTTACTCCGTTCACAACGACGTCGCCGTCGGCACGGATAAGTATATATTTCACCCCGTCTATGATACGTGTTTCTATCATATTTCCATAGCCTGCCGCAACCTTAAGATTAGTTTCGGGAGTTTTTACGGAGATTGATTTGACATCAGCAATATTCTTTGGATTGAGCTTTGTGTCCTTGCCGAAAGCCTCGTCGTACTTCTCCTCGAACTTTTCAATCTTTTCCTCAGCAACTCCGCTGTAGCGGAGCATTTCTCCGATATCCTGCTTGCTTATCTCAGGTGCTTGCTCTACCTTTTGCTCCTTGTGCTCCTCAAGCATTGCGCATATCTGTGAATGCACCGTACGAACCACTCTCATACTGCAATCTTCTGACACTGCAGATTCAAGTATCTCACCAAAGGTTTCCTTTTGTACTGCCGCAGGCATAGGAAGCTTTGACTTAAACAACGTGTCTACCGTTTCCTCGTGACTGTCGTTGAGCTTTTTCGTATAATAAAGAGCGCCGTATATATTTGCAGTTCTGTCATCAAAGGAGGGAAACATAAATCCAAGTTCCGGTGCGCCGAGAACCGTGTCTGCTGCCACGGTACGGAAGCATTTTCCGGGCAGGTAGTAGCTGAGCGTTGCCTTTCCTGCCTTGACGGGACAAACACTGCATATAAAGTAATTGAATACTCTTGAGGACTCGGTTTCCTTCTCACCGTCGGCTCCGGTCGCAAACACGTCGTAGCTGTCGTAAGCAAGAAGTATAAGATAGCTTGAGTCAAGCGTGAGCGTACTTATTATTTTGTCGTAAAGCTTGTGCACGCACTCACCGTCAGTAAGCCGTGTATGTCTGAGGTCCGTCAAGAGCTTATGCTCCTCGCCTTCAAGCACCTGCTGTGTCGAAAACTCAATATCAATCAGATTTCTTCCCGAAGCACCCGAAAGCGTTTTTTTGAGAATTCGGAGCACCTCGCCCGCATCGTCCTCCGCCATCATACCGAGGCTTTGGTCAAATTCCGAAATGATTTCCTTATTTTCGTTTACGTAACAGCCTCTTACATGGCTTATATTGCTCTTGTCCGTTCTGAATCTACGGCGTATCTCCGCAATTTCCTTATCCGTCATTTTTATTTTCTCCTTATCAAGTAACTTTACTATTCGTAACCTAATCATTATACCATAATCGCTGCTACATTTGCAACACCTAAATTAAATATTTTGATTAAGGTAAAAAAAGGGGCTGTCACATTTGGCAAGACCGAAAAAGTCCGATAATAAATAAAAAAACACCCATTTACATTGAAATTGTTGTAAATGAGACAGTAATATGTGGAAATTCTACGAATTTCTTCAATTTTAATGGACTTTTTCTACCGCCGTTTTCGAGGCTCGGCGTACACTTGTACGCCTCACGCCTCGAATAACGACGCTTCTTGCTCAAATCTGCCTATCCCCTAAAAAGGGGGTGTCTCAAATTTGCATTTGAGACACCCCCGCCAGATCAACCGAGCTTTTTACTCTTTATTGCAAATTCCGTAGGTGTAAGTCCCGTCGTTGACTTAAATACCTTGCAGAAGTACGATGCATTTGCAAACCCGACTCCCGTAGCAATATCGTCAATAGAAAGATCACTGTTAACTAGCAGCTCCTTTGCCTTCTCAACGCGGTAATTCTGAATATATTTTGCAGGCGGCATGCTAAAAACGGAAATAAATATACTGCGGTAATACGTTTCCCCCATTCCCGACATTTTGGCAAGATCAGGAGTATACAAATCGGCGCGGCGGTAGTTCGTTTCAATATATTTGACAGACTTATGTATCATTCTGTATTTACCTGCCAAAGAGTGGTTATAAGAATGTATGGTAGAAAG
This sequence comes from Oscillospiraceae bacterium, assembly GCA_015065365.1. Classification (GTDB taxonomy): domain Bacteria; phylum Bacillota; class Clostridia; order Oscillospirales; family CAG-272; genus HGM12713. The sequence continues at coordinate 6,566 of SVQL01000028.1, forward strand.
TCTCGTTATAAGATTATAAAGCTCCGACAGACACTTCGAACGATATGCAGGGCCTTTAAGCTTCCAATACTGCAATATACTGCGAACACACGCCGCAATTTCCTTATCACCATCTGTGTCAAGCTCGCAGGGCGACGTAATAGGCTCAGCAGCATCAAACTCAATGATTACGCATTCACCCTCACGGCAAATATACATGCCGTACTCAGTTCCCTTCGGAATAAGCACTATATTATCTGTATTTGCAACGTATTTTTTGCCGTCTATTACATATTCGCTCACTCCGCGGCTCTTGATAATCAACGCGTTATGCTCCATAGTCGCCTCACATTCGGTATCCCTCGGAAGCGTATATCCGTAAACGTCATTGATTTTTGAGATAACAATATTTGATATGTCAAATTTTTTCATAGCTGTGTCCTCTTGAATAAAAAATAATATTTATCGTCGCATAAAATCATCACGGTATTCGCATATATTATAGCATACTTGTTTAAATATGTCAATATTTGTCAAAAAAAGTTTACAGTTAAAAAATACAATTTATGCGCATTCCGAAAAATTATTTTTTAAACGAATACAGCTTTAGAATATCGCTTTTTCTATATTGCTGTGATTCCTTTATAATACAAAAAGAGGTTGTATTTTTCAACACAACCTCTTTATCTTTATTATCTTGCGATTTCTTCCATGATATATGCTTCGAGAACGTCTCCGACCTTAATATCGTTGAAGCGTTCAAGACCGACACCGCATTCATATCCCTGAGCAACCTCTTTAACGTCATCCTTAAAGCGACGGAGCGAGGATATCTTATCCTCAAAGATAACAACGCCGTCACGAACAACTCTTATCATAGATGCTCTGGTTACCTTACCGTCCTGAACGTAAGATCCTGCAATAGTACCTACGTTTGGAACGTGAATTGTCTGTCTTACTTCTGCGTGTCCGAGAAGCACTTCCTTAAACTCGGGAGCAAGCATTCCCTTCATAGCATCAGTAATCTCGTTAATACAGTCATAAATTACGCGGTAGGTACGGATATCAACGTTCTGTCTTTCGGCACTGTCAAGAGCGACCTTATCGGGACGAACGTTAAATCCTACGATTATTGCGTTGGAAGCCGCCGCAAACGTAACGTCACCCTCACGGATACCGCCCGCTGCCGCGTGTATAACGCAAACCTTAACCTCGTCGTTGGAAATCTTTTCAAGAGACTGCTTTACCGCCTCGGCAGATCCGCCAACGTCAGCCTTTACGATAATATTAAGCTGCTTTACACCCTCAGATATCTGAGCAAACAGATCGTTAAGGTTTGCACGTGCATTCGCCTTGAATACTTCTTCCTTAGCCTTTTCTTTTCTCTGATCCGCAAGCTCTCTTGCCATTCTCTCATCAGCAACTACGTTGAATTCGTCACCCGATGAGGGAACCTCAGCAAGACCGATAATTTCAACAGGAACAGAAGGTCCTGCTTCCTTAAGTGTTCTTCCGTTGTGGTCAGTCATAGCTCTTACGTGTCCGACAGAAGTACCTGCAATTACTATATCTCCGCTACGAAGCGTTCCGTTCTGTACGAGAACAGTCGCAACGGGGCCTCTGCCTTTATCAAGCTTTGCTTCAATAACGATACCCTTTGCGCGTCTCTTGGGGTTAGCCTTAAGCTCTTTAACCTCCGCAACGAGAAGTACGTTATCAAGAAGATCGGAAATACCGAATCCCGTCAAAGCAGACACGGGGACACAGATAACGTCACCGCCCCATTCCTCGGGAACGAGATCGTATTTGGTAAGCTCCTGCTTAACCGCATCGGGGTTAGCAGTCGGCTTATCCATCTTGTTTATAGCTACGATTATATCAATACCCGCAGCCTTTGCGTGGTTAATAGCTTCTACAGTCTGGGGCATGATTCCGTCGTCCGCCGCAACGACGAGTATCGCAATATCTGTCGCCTGCGCACCTCTTGCGCGCATTGCCGTAAACGCTTCATGTCCGGGTGTATCAAGGAAGGTAATATCCTGTCCCTGAGTCTTTACACGGTAAGCACCGATATGCTGAGTAATTCCTCCTGCCTCACCGGTGGTAACGTTCGTGTGGCGAATGGCGTCAAGTATAGACGTTTTACCGTGGTCAACGTGTCCCATTACGCATACGACGGGAGCGCGACCGACGAGATTTTCTTCGTTGTCCTCTTCTTCTTCAAAGAGTCTTTCCTCTATGGTTACAACCACCTCTCTGGTAGCCGCAATTCCAAGCTCATCAGCGACTATTGCCGCAGTATCGTAGTCAACGGTTTGATTAACCGTAACCATCATTCCAAGAAGCATGAGGCGCTTTACCACCTCTGCCGAGGTAACCTTGAGACGCGATGCGAGATCGCTAACCATAATTTCATCAGGAAGCGTTACGCTGGTAGGAGCTTTAGTAACGGGCTGTGTGGATTTCTTAGCCTTAAATTTGTCCTTGCCCTTACCGCCAAAGCCTTGCTGCGGACGAGTCTGCGCCACCTGCTTCTTAAGCTTCTGATTTCCGCCTCTTGCATCAACTACCGAATCGGGGACAAAATTGTCAAGTCTTTCATCATATTTTGAAAGGTCAACGGACGTTCCGCGCATATCAACTACGCGGGTTGCACCTCTCTGCTTGGGTGCGGTATCGCCGCCCTTTGCTGTCTGACCTCGAACGATAACCTGCGGCTTAAAGGTTTCTCTGGGAGCAGAACGCTGATTATCCTCTTTATCTCTTGGCATTCCACCAAATCCGTTTTTCTGACCTTGAGGCTTTTGTCCTTGACCGTAGCCTCCGCGTTGACCTTGATTGCCACCGTTTCCAAAGCGTCCACTCGTCTGCTTTTGCTGAGAGGCGGGAGCAGCTGCCTTGGCAAATCTCTCGTCAAGCTTTTGACCGTCCGTAGAAATAGGCTTTTTAGGCTCAGGCTTCTTCACCTCAGGCTTTACCGAAACAGCCGTCTGAGTCTTCTTTTCCTCAATTCTTGGAACCTTCTTTTCCTCCACAGGCTTTTCAGTCTTTTCGGTCTTTTCAACCTTTTCAAGCTTTTCGACCTTCTTTGCTTTTTCTTCTTCGATAGAAGGTGCATCGGCGATCTTCTTTTCTTCCTTCTTCTCAGATTCATTTGTAGCCGCATCGGAATTTTTATTTTCGTCAGCAACAGCCTGCGCTTGGGCAGACTTTGCGGCAGCCGGCTTTTTCTTTGACGGAATATAAGTAACTCCGTCAAGATAATTTCCTATATTGTCTATTTGATTGTTCAAAGTAAGAGCATTAAAGAGCAGTTCAAACTGCGGCGCATCAAGAGAGGACGATGACTTTACCTCAATTCCCTTTCCTGCAAGCATCTCAATGACTTCCTTGCTCTTAATATTCATATCCTTTGAAAATTGCGTTATCTTCAGTAAATTTGTTCCTTGATTAGCTGCCATATTTAGTACCGTGTCCCTTCGCCGAAACGGGACTTCCTTTCAGTGGATTTGGTTAACCGTAAGTTTCACTATATAATATATTTTTCAATCAGCTTGACGAAATTTCCGTCGGTAACAGCTACCGCCCCTATGAATGCGCCTTTGCCGACTGCCGCCGCTAACTCCTCACCCGTATAGGAAAGTCGTACGTGGCGAATATTGTAGTAACTGCATTTATTCGCAAGTTTTTTATGTGTATTTTCGGAAGTATCCGCTGCTTCAAGCACTAAAAGAGGAAAACTTTTTCCGCTCTTTCTCATACTGTCACATACCATCGGTACTCCAAAAACGAGCGCACGCGCTCTGGCACAAAGCCCCAATGAGAGAAGTATTTTTTGCATACTGTCCCGCTCCATATCACTCACCTGAAAGCTCTGCTTCCATTCTGTCGTAAACCTCGGAAGGAACGGACACACCGAGATTTCGATCTATTCTTCCCGTTTTTCTTGCCTTTTTGAGGCAAGACACGTCACGACAGATATATGCGCCTCTGCCTGATTTCTTGCCTGTAAAGTCCAGCACTATTTCTCCTTCGGGAGTTCTCACCACTCGCAAGAGCTCTTTTTTAGGCTTATGCACATTACAGCCAAGACACTGGCGCTCGGGAATTTTTCTTACCTTTTGAGTCTTTTCCATATCAGAAAATCACTCGGACTTTATGTCGATCTTAAAGCCGGTAAGCCTTGCCGCAAGACGTGCGTTCTGTCCTTCCTTACCGATAGCAAGCGAAAGCTGATCCTCGTCAACGATTACCTTGCACGCTCTTTCAGCCGTAAAGATCACAGAGCGAACCTCTGCGGGAGCAAGCGCTTCCGCAACGTACTCCTCTGGAGTCTCGCTATACTTAACTATGTCTATCTTCTCGCCGCGAAGCTCATCAACGATACCTGCGATTCTCATAGCGTGGTTGCCGATGCATGCTCCAACTGCATCCACATCCGGATCTCTTGATACAACGGCGATCTTAGTTCTTGAGCCCGCCTCACGAGCAACACCCTTCACCATTACCACACCGTCGATAATTTCAGGAATCTCAAGCTCGAAAAGTCTGCGAACGAGCCCCGGATGAACGCGCGAAAGCGTTACGATAGGGCCTCTTGCTTCTCTGTTTACCTCGGTAACGAACACCTTGACTCTATCGCCGACCTCAAAGGTCTCTCCGGGAATCTGCTCCCCGCGTATAAGAGTTGCATGTCCTGTTCCTGTATCAAGCAATACGCTTCCGTTATCAGAAAATATCTTTGAAACGGTAGCTGTAATAATCTCCTCGCGCTTTGACTCGTAAGCATCCTGCATAGCCTTACGCTCACCCTCACGAATTCCCTGAATGATAACGGACTTTGCCGCTGCCGCGCTGAGTCTGCGGAAGTTCTTGGTCTTGACCTCAGTCTCAACCATTTTACCAAGCGTATTTCTGCGGCTGATCGCCTTTGCGTCCTCAAGAGAAATCTCGCATTGAGGATTTGTAACCTCCTCAACGACCTCCTTTTGCAGATAGACCTTAACGTCCTCCTTAACGGGGTCGATAGCAACTCTCATAAGGGTATTGTTTCCAAATTCCTTCTTGAAAGCTGACAGAAGCGCCGCCTCAATCTTTTCAAGCATGTATTCCTTGGGGATTCCCTTCTCCTTTTCAAGAAGGTCAAGAGCAACGAAAAATTCCTTGTTCATTTTGATTTTTCCATCCTTTTGTGTTTATGTGTATTAGAGTTCAAAATACGTGTTTATCTTAGCAACGGTGCTTCTCTCGAAAACAACCGTGCTTTCGCCGACCTGTATGGCAATGTCTCCGTTTTCAGCCAGCGGAAGGAGCACTCCACGGTATAGCTTTGAGCCATCCTTAGGTGCATAAAGCTTAACCTCAACGTCCCAGCCCTCGCAAGCTTCAATGTGAATATCGTTCTTAAGCTCGCGTTCAATTCCCGGGGAGCTGACCTCAAGATAATATTGCTCCTCGATAGGATCTGCCTCGTCGAGCAAAGGATCAATAGCACGGTGAAGCTTTTCGCAATCCTCAATTCCGATACCTTCCTCTGAATCCACCGTAATGCGAAGCACTCGCCTTGCTCCCTCTTTGACGAATTCAACGTCCCATATCCATATTCCGATTTCGTCCGCAAGCGGCTCGGCGATTTCCCACACCTTTTGCGCGACTCCACCCGTAAGCTTTGCCATTTCTACCTCCGTATCAAATTAACAATTAAGAGTGGACTCTCTCAAGCCCACTCTACCTTACTGCATTATTATACCACACTTGAGAAATAATTGCAATACCTTTTTTAATATTTTTTGACCTTCGGCGATATTTTTTTCATTAAAATAATAAATTGTAGGAAAAATTGGTAAAATGATGTTTACAAAACAGTGATTGTATGCTATAATTATATAATAGGGTAGTTATGTCCCTGCAAAAATCAGTAAAATTATTTTAAAGCCCTGTCAAAGAGAGGATACATGAAAAAACAGACCACAAAAGAACAAAACAAAGCCGATATCCGACCTCTTGATGTTTTTCTTCTCTGTTCGGCATACGCCATCGCGGCGTCGTTTATAACAGTAGCACTGACTATAAATATCAACGAGCTTGTGATTTCAGCCGTAGCCCTTGCAATATGCGCGTTCAGCGTGTTGGTCCTTGCAAGAATTGCAAAGACCTTTCGCGCAGTCGTATTTTACACGATAATTCTCGGAGCATCCGCGTTTATCGGCGGAAGTCTATTGCTGATCGGCCTTTTTGCCGCACTTGCGCTATGCTGTTGCTCGTTGGCTTATCTTATCAACAACAGTAAGTCTCCTTTTATCTGGGGAATACCGCTCATTCCGATTATACTCGCGCTCTTTATATCTCCAAACGCAAACGGAATTTTAGTTGCTATATCTCCCCTGCCCGCAACAATTCTGTTAGCGTATTCAACAAAGAAACGACTTGACAGAGTGTCTGCCGTTTGCCGAATCTCCTGTGGGCTTTGCATCGTTTTCTTGGCTTCGTTTTTTATAGCACTATACAGTGTTAAGGGAGTAATTTCAATTGCGGCAGCCAAGGAGCTTATAGTTGAACTCAAGGAAGCAATATCGGCAGAGTGCCTGCTTCTTATGAATGAGCTTATGGCAACGCTCGGATATGAGCTATCAAGCATCGACGTCAAAACGCTTGTTGATTCCGCTGTTGGAACGGTGTTCAATCTGCTCCCCGGTCTTATAATAACGCTCTCAAATATTATCGCGTATATCATACACTCACTATTTCTCACCGTTTGCTATCCTGATCCAAGGAAGAGCAAGGACGAGCTTATGCCTATGCTTGAGTTCGACATAAGCCTTACATCGGCGATAGTTTATGTAATAGCAGTCGTGGCTACCTTCGTGCTCGTTTCTGGCGGTTCTGCTCTTTACGGCGCAGTTGCAGAAAATATTGTAGTCGTGCTTGCCCCCGGCCTTATACTCGTGGCACTTGGCGGCATTCGCTCGCTCATAACAAAGAAAGGGCCGTCGTGTCTCGGAACCTTGCTTTACGTAGGAGTAATTTTCCTGCTCGCTACGTTTTCGGTATACGCAATCATCGGAGTTGCCCTCGCGGGCGCTGTGTTTATAATACTTGCTTACGTTTCGGACTATAAAAAACGAAAGAGTGGCAATTAACAAGGCTTAAAGCTTAAAAGAAAGGACATTCCTTATGTCAAACAAGAAATTCGACCCGTTCAGAAGGCTTGAGGAGCTCCCCTCAAGAGTTTACGTCATACTCGGTATTCTCTGCCTTGCGATACACGTTATCATCTGCACGTATACCGACATATCGGTTGCCGTCTGCGGCTTGATTCTCATTGGAATATATATCGTTTCGGCGCTGATAATCACCATGGTAGTTCATAAACGCATAAACATATTCCGCAATGCCTCAAACTATTCCGAGGAACAAAACAACGGAGTAATATACACCTTCCGACACCTTCTGAAGATACCGTATGCGGTAGTTACTGAAAAAGGAAAAATCATAACGGTCAACGCTGCTATGAAAAATGCAGCGGGCGCAGCTGCAACCGTATTCAACGCGGATATAAAGGATTCCTGCGGCATTTCAATGGATGCCGTCATAAGCCACCTGTCCACCAAGGTCATAGATGACGATGATGACGAGGCAGAACATGATGGAATCCAGATTCTTAAGGACAAAGCGCTTATATGCGAGCTTGGCGGAAGATTTTACCATCTTGACTGTCACCCCCTCTTTTCCAAGGGAAAAATGTTTTATCTGCTCATGTTCAAGGATATAACCGAGCTTAAGGCACTGAGCGAAACTCACCGCGCGCTTCATACAGCGGTTGCTTACATCGTTATCGACAATCTTGATGAAATAGCGCAATACGCGCAGGTAAGCTATCAGGCGGAGGTTGCAAAGGTAGATGCAATACTCAAGGATTGGGCAAAGGAGCTTGGCGGCATTATCCGCGAGTATGACAGACATAAATACGTGCTTCTTCTCACAAGAAAAAGTCTTCTTACGTGCGTAAGAAACAAATTTGAAATACTTGATAAGGTTCGTCAAATAACCCTCGGCGATGATAATATGCCAATAACGGTTTCCGTAGGCATCACAACACTTGGAGAATCTCTCGCAGAGAGAGAACGCGAATCTCTCGTTTGCCTTGAAATGGCGCTCCAACGCGGAGGCGACCAAACCGTTCTAAAAAACGAAACGGGCACGTTCTTCTTCGGCGGACGCACCAAGAGTCAGCAAAAGCGCTCGGGCGGACATTCACGGGTTATCTCTACTAAGCTCTGTTCAATGATAACCTCGTCCTCAAACGTAATAGTTATGGGACACGCCAATCCCGATTTTGACTCGATCGGCGCATGCGTGGGCATTGCCGCTTTGTGTATCCACCTCGGTGTAAGAGTCAAGATAGTAACCAACCTCAATTCCGAAAGCTTTAAAGCTTGCACGGGAAGACTCACCGATCTTGCAGATTACAGGGATATATTCGTCGACGATGTTACCGGTCTTGACGAAAGTGAGTTCGGCACTCTACTTATCGTAGTTGACGCTAACAATTTCCGTATTCTTGAAGCTCCCGAAATCGCGGCAAATTCATTTAAGACCGCAGTCATCGACCACCATATCAAAAAGGAAGAATTTGAGGAAGAGCCTCAACTCGTATATATCGATCCGTCTGCGTCCTCAACTTGTGAGCTTATAAGCGAAATACTTGAATTCAGTATCCCGATAGGAACGCTCCGCAAAGAGGAGGCCAACGTGCTGATGTCGGGTATAATGGTAGATACACAAAACTTTACCCGCACTGTCGGTACGCGTACGTTCGCAGCTGCGCTTTATCTGCGTTCGGCAGGAGCCAGCACCGAATACGCGCGCACATTCTTTGATCAAGCTTTCGAGGACTATCACTCCGAAGCAATCTTCGGAACTAACGCAGAAATATACGGTGAGCAGATTGCAATTACCGTTAGCGAGGGCACAGGCTCACCCAACGACAGAGTTGCCGCGGCAAAGGCAGCAGATAAGCTTTTGGCAGTCAAAAACGTCAATGCTGCGTTTGCGCTCGTCACAATAGGAACGACGGTTCATATTTCCGGACGCTCGAATGGAAAGCTAAACGTTCAGCTAATACTCGAAAAAATAGGAGGCGGCGGTCACTTCGACGTTGCCGGTGCGGCGATCCAAGAGTCAGAGCTTGATGCCGCAAAGACAATGCTGATAAATGCAATCGACGAATATATCAAGGAAAACAAAATCGGAAAATAATATAAAACGGTAAAACCCAAAGGAGAATAAACATGAAAGTAATTTTAACACAAGACGTTAAAGGTCAGGGCAAAAAGGATCAGATAGTTGACGTATCGGACGGATATGCAAGAAACTTCCTCTTTCCCAAAAAGCTTGCGAGACCTGCTGACAATACCGCAATAAACGACGTAAAGAATAAGGAAGCCGCAAAGCAGCATAAAATCGACGTTGAAAGAGAAAATGCCAAGGAAATTGCAAAGCGTCTCGAAAGCATAACCGTTAAATTTGAATATGCCGCGGGCCCTGACAAAAAGCTTTACGGATCGGTTACCTCAAAGGACATCGCGGAAGCACTCAAGCGCGACTTCGGCTTGGACATTGACAAGCGAAAGATAACCCTCAGGGAAAATATCAAATCCTTTGGAAGCTTTTCTGCTGACGTCAAGCTCTTTACTGACGTTTCGGGTAAGATAAATATAGCAGTAACCTCAAAGAACTAATTTTTTCAAGGAAGTAAAAAAATGAACGATGAACTTCTGAAAAAACTACCATTCTCCCTCGTAACAGAGCAGTCGCTTCTCGGCTCAATAATAATTGCGCCTGAGGTGCTTGACGAGGTAGTTCAAATAATAACTCCCGACGACTTTTATATTTCCGAGCACACGCAGATATTTATGACTCTAAAGGAGCTGTTCGTTAACAGCAGAGATATAGATTTTGTAACGCTTGTTGATGCGCTCGTAACCAAGGGAGTCTATAACGAGGCAGGCGCAACGGACTATATAACTCAGCTTGTGCATAAGGGAAATAACGCCCTCAACGTAAAGGATTATGCCAAGATAATTAAGGACAAGAGTCTCTTAAGAAAGCTGATAAGCGTCTGCGACGAGGTTTCGGAAAAAGCTTACAGCGAGGAGGGCGAAGCGGCTCATCTGGTTGACTACGCCGAAAGCCTTGTGTTCGATATTGCGCAAGGCAGAGATTCAAAAAACTTCCGTCACATCAGCGATGTTATAAACGAGGTATATCAAAATCTTCACAAAATGGCTGAAGGAGAAGCAGCACAAGGTACGAAAACCGGTTTTTCCGGAGTAGATAACGTTCTTGCGGGAATGGGAAACTCCGACCTCATTCTGGTTGGAGCGCGTCCCGGCATGGGTAAAACCTCATTTGCGCTTAACATTGCTACCAACGTAGCGGTACAGTCTAAAAAGACGGTTTGTATTTTCTCTCTTGAAATGTCTGCCGAGCAGCTCGTAAACAGAATTATTTCAAGCGAGGCAATGATAGATAGCGTAGCCTTGCGTACGGGCAAGCTTGACGCCAAGCAATGGAATGAAATTGCCAAAACGACCACACAGCTCGCAGGCTCAAATATACTCATAGACGATACCACAGGTATGACGGTTACGGGCATGAAGGGTAAATTAAGACGTGTCAAGGACCTCGGTCTTGTAGTCGTCGACTACCTCGGACTTATGCAAAGTGATAAGAGAATAGATAACCGCGTAAACGAGGTTGCCGAAATTTCCAGAAATCTTAAAATTATGGCTAAGGAGCTTAACGTTCCCGTTATATGCTGCGCACAGCTTTCCCGTGGACCCGAATCCAGAACGGACAAGCGCCCAATGCTTTCCGATCTTCGTGACTCGGGAGCTATCGAGCAGGATGCGGACGTGGTAATCTTTCTTTACAAGGACGACTATTACGACAAAAAGGATACGGATAATGACGAGGGCTGTATTGCCGAGGTTATCGTTGCTAAAAACCGTCACGGCTCTACAAAAACTGTCAAGATGGGTTGGATAGGACGGTACACCAAGTTCCGCACTATTGCCAACGACGTAGGCGAGGCTCCGTAATGAATTTTCAGCTTCCACAGAAATTCACCCCACCGTCGGCTATTGCGGGGGTAAGCAAGGATGTGCCCATTCTCGTGGCATTTTCGGGTGGCGCTGACTCAACGGCACTTTTATATATGCTCGCTACCTATTATAAAATAAACGGCGGCAGGATATACGCCGCGCACGTCAATCATATGATAAGAGGAGAGGAAGCCGACCGCGACGAGCAGTTTTGCAGAAGCTTTGCCGAGTCGCTCGGCGTTGAGCTTTTCGTATGCCGATGTGACGTTCCAAAATACGCTCGCGAAACCTCGCAGAGTATAGAAACTGCCGCAAGGCAGGTGCGCTACGACTTTTTTGACAGTGTCATGCAGGAGCACGGTATTCCGTTGCTTGCCACGGCGCACAACGCAAACGACAATTTGGAAACTATCATATTCAATATCTGTCGCGGTTGCGGACTCACGGGTGTTTCGGGTATTCCGCTAAGCCGTCCCTGCAAGCACGGCACGGTGGTTCGCCCTATACTTTCGATGAGTCGTGCGGAAATACTTGACTTTTGCCGTGAAAATTCTCTTGATTACGTAACCGATTCCACCAATACGGACACGGATTATACGCGAAATAAAATACGCGCGCAAATAATACCTGCACTAACGGAAATAAACAGCTCGGCGGTAGAAAACGCGGCAAGACTCTCCGAGGCTCTGCGGGAGGATTCGGCATGTCTTGAGAGTCTTTCGGATTGGTTTTTCGAAGAAATGAACGACGACGGTTCGTTTGAGCTAGAGAAGCTTCTCGGATCCCCCTCTGCTGTTACAAGCAGGGCTATAAGCTCGCTGTACCGCGCAGTATCCGGCGGAAGCACACTTGAATCAGTACATCTTTCGGACATTCGCGAGCTTTGTAGGAAAGGTATTCCTCACTCACGTATAAATCTGCCCGCAGGAATTGACGCAAGAATAGAAAACAGCAGACTATATATATCAAAGCATGAAGAAGCACCTCTGCCGCCAAATGATTTTTGCGTTATTCTTAAGGACGGGGAAAATTTTCTTTCAGAGATAAATGCGAAAATAATCATAGGAAATTCACAAAGCAACATAAATATTTACAAAAAATCAATACTGTTGTATTTAGATTCTGATAAAATATGTGGTGTTCTTAGAGCCAGAAACAGAATGGCAGGAGATAAAATACGAATAAACGGCGTTAATAAGCAATTAAAAAAGTTGCTTACCGATCTTCATATTCCGCTGTCTCTGCGTTACCGCTTGCCCGTCATAGTTGATGACAACGGCATAGTTGCCGTACCGTTTGCGGCATTCCGCGACGGTGTTGAATCTAAGAACGAACAAAACTGTATAAAATTACAATTCAATCTTAATTGAATGACTCAAATCAAAAACGGCAAGGCTAAATCTTGACTGAATCAGGAGTGCCGCGCCAATCACACAGCAATTTTCTATACGGAGAGTTTTAAATGAAAACTAAAAAAAGTAACATTAAGGTTCTGATCTTCTACGTAATACTCATCGGAGCAATAATACTTGCTCTGTCGCTAATGTTCACAAAGCGTGAAGATACTACTGAACTAAAAAACTACAGCGAGGTAGTCGATTATTTTCGTGCGGATGCGGTAAAGGATTTCACCGTAACCGAAAATAATTACATCACCATGAGCGTTTACGACAAGGCGGAAATTGAAAAAATAAAGAACGGAGCCGAAGACGCAAAGCCCATTGAGCAGCTCGATACAAAGACTGTCGGCTTCCAGCTCCAGAGCCTTGAGCTGTTTATCAACGACTGTGGCACGTATTACGCAGACAAGAACAATCCCAACACCAACCTTGTATCCTATAATATCGATCCCCCGTTGGTTCTTCCATGGTGGGTATCTCTTCTTCCTTACGCTATACTTATAATCGCAGGTATAGTTATTTGGATAATAGTTATGAAGAACGCGAACGGCGGAGCGGCAGGAAAGATAAATTCTTTTGGTAAGGCTCGCGTAAAAACTCCGCAAGACGACAAAAACAAGGTTGTATTTGCTGACGTTGCCGGTGCAGATGAGGAAAAAGAAGAGCTCCGCGAGGTCGTTGACTTTCTTAAAGCTCCCGATAAGTTTACGCACCTCGGCGCAAAAATACCTCACGGCGTGCTTCTTGTAGGCCCTCCAGGTACGGGTAAAACTCTCCTTGCAAAGGCAGTTGCGGGAGAAGCGGGCGTTCCCTTCTTCTCAATATCAGGCTCGGACTTCGTTGAAATGTACGTCGGTGTCGGTGCATCGCGTGTACGCGACCTCTTTGAAAACGCGAGAAAGCATCCCGCTTCCATTATATTTATTGACGAAATTGATGCAGTAGGACGCCACAGAGGCGCAGGTCTCGGCGGCGGACACGACGAGCGCGAGCAGACACTCAATCAGCTTCTCGTTGAAATGGAT
>SVQL01000029.1 GCA_015065365.1 Oscillospiraceae bacterium
TGATGATAGGACTTCCAAATTCCGATACCGAGAGTGAGATACTTACGGCGAGGGAAATAATTGCCGCAGGCGCTGACGGCGCGAGGGTGTATCCGACCGTGGTATTTTACGACACCGAGCTTGCAAGCATGACCGAGCGCAAAGAGTACGTACCGCTTTCAAATGAAGATGCGGTAATGCGAACAAAGGCGGTGCTCAACGTGTTTGATCGCGCAGGCGTGCCGTGCATACGGGTGGGGCTTCAAGCGTCCGAAAATCTCTCTGACGAGGACTGCGTTATGGCAGGAGCAAATCACAGCGCGATAGGCGAGCTTGCTATGGGTGAGCTTTACTACGAGCGGATATGTGACGAAATAGAAAAGCACGGCTACGCGGGCGGCGAGCTTACCGTGCTCGTGCCTGTCGGTTCTGTTTCAAAGGCGGTAGGGCAAAAAAAGAAAAACAAAGACAGAATTTTGCAAAAATACGGTTTTAGAAAAATAAAAATTCTTGAAAGCCCTGATCTTGTGGGCTATAACGTAAAAATACAGCATAAATAAAATGCAAACGCGGAGGAAGAAAAGACGTGTATCTGAAATCACTTGAGCTTCAAGGCTTTAAATCCTTTCCCGACAAAACGAAGCTTACCTTTGAGGGCGGAGCGACGGTCATAGTCGGACCTAACGGAAGCGGAAAATCGAATATATCGGACGCTATGCGTTGGGTTCTCGGAGAGGTGTCCTCAAAGAGCATTCGCGGAACGAAAATGGAGGATATTATTTTCGGAGGCGCTGACAGTCGCAGACCTATGGGATACGCCGAGGTTTCCGTTACCTTTGACAACACGGGTATGATAGGCAGGCTTGACTGCCCCTATGACGAGGTTACGGTTACAAGACGCTATTACCGTTCGGGCGAGAGCGAATATTTTATAAACCGCCGCGCATGCCGTCTTAAGGATATTTACGAGCTGTTTATGAATACGGGTGTCGGACGTGACGGATATTCTATTATCGGTCAGGGTAAGATAGCCGAGATAATTTCTCGTAAGAGCGACGAGAGAAGAAGCATTTTTGAGGACGCGTCGGGTATTGCAAAATACCGCCACAAAAAGAGCGAGACCGAGCGCAAGCTTGCGTCTACCGAGGATAATATGACACGTATCAACGACGTATTTTCCGAGGTGGCAGCGCAGGTTGGGCCACTTGAGAGGGAAGCGGAGAAGGCGAAGCGCGCCATTGAGCTTCTTGAAACCAAAAAGCGTCTTGACGTTCAGCTCTGGCTTTACGATACGGAGAAGCTGCGCGAGGATATAGGCAAATGTGAAGAAAACTTCAAGCACGCGGAGTTTGACCTTACTACGGTTGAGGATTCCATAAAAGACCTTGAAGCGCAGAACGACAGGCTCTTTGAAATTTCGCAGTCGAACAAGACCGAGTCGGAGCGATTGCTCGCCGAGATAAGAGAATGTACGGAAGAAAATCACCGTCTTGACAGTGAATACAGAGTAGGGGAAACTAATATACTTCATACAAAGGAGCTTATCGCTACGGCACTCGGAAGCTGTGAGTCCACCGAGAACTCTATAAGGTCCGAGGAAGAAACGACGGCGGCAAGACGCAAGAGGATAGAGGAGCTTCGCGAGCTTCTTGATACCCGTATAGACGAGCACTTGGCGGCAGAGGCAGAGCAGAAAAGTGCCGCAGATGAGGCAGAAAAGCTCGGCTTTGACATTGACAGAGCGCTCTCCGATATTCACGCAATAAACGCGGATATTGCCGACGTAAACGCAAGAATATCCTTCATTGACAATTCAAGAAATACCGACAGCGACAAAAATACCGCAATGCAAAAAGAGATCGCAGCTTACGAAGCAGAATCGGATAAGCTTATGCGGCAGATTGAAATGATAAAGAAAACGGTCGAGGAATACGACGGCGTGTCGGCAGAGGCGACCGAGGAATCAAGCCGTATCACAGTGAAGCTCGCAGCGCTTTATTCGGAGAGGCACGACTTAAACGACGAGACCACGGCAGTAAGGCTTCGCAAGGACTCTGCACAGCAGAGAATAGACACCTTTAAGGCTATGGAGGAACAGCTTGAGGGTTATTCGGGAAGCGTAAGATACGTAATGAAAAAGTACGCAGAGGGCGCGATTACCGACAAATACGGCGTGCAGTGCGGAAAAATTTACGGACCTCTCTCTCAGCTCATTGACGTTGAGGACAGATACGTTACGGCAATAGAAACGGCGCTCGGACCTAATCTTCAGCACATCGTCGTTGAAGATGAGAGCGTTGCAAAGGCGGCAATGTTCGCCTTGAAGCGCGCAGAGGCAGGCCGCGCGACCTTCTTCCCGCTTTCCTCTATGAGAGGGCAGTCGGCGACCGAGGAGATGCGCGAGGCGGCAGGATTTACAGGATACATCGCAGTTGCGGACGAGCTTATAGTCAGCGACTCTAAATTCTCCGAGATACTTTCGGGCTTGCTTGGAAGAACGCTCGTGTTTGATACCATTGACAACGCGAACGCTATGGCAAAGAAGCTTAAATACAGAGTCAAGGCGGTAACGCTTGACGGTCAGCAGATAAACGTCGGCGGCTCGTTTACGGGCGGTTCGTCGAAGAATAAGGCTAATATCCTCGGCAGAGCGGGCGAGATAAAGCGACTTGAAGAAGAGATAGCGGGATTCGATAAGAGCATCGCAAAGCTTACAAAATCCATTTCCGCGCTCTCCGAAAAGATAGGTGAGCTTGAAGACGACAAGGACTCCGCTGAACAGAAGATAGAACTTATCAGAGTTATGAGAGATTCCGAGGCGGCAAGACTCTCGGAATTGTCGGCAAAGAGAGATGCAAACGTAACTCTTACTGAAAAGCTCAAAGAGGATTATGCCGAGCAGATACGCGCAAGAGAACAATTTGAGGAAGACAGAGAAAGGCTGGCTGTGCGTAAGCGCGAGCTCGAGGTGCAGGTATCCGAGATAAGTGCGGCGAGATCCGAAATGGACATTAAGAGAGCCGCCTTTACCGACAAAAAGGAAGAATGTGAAAAGAGAATGACCGAGATATACATCGGTCTTACGGCAATAAGAAAGGATATAGAGACCGAGGAGCAGATGATCTCCGAGGCAGAGGCACGTATGACGGGCTATGCCGACAGTATTGCCCTCGCACGCGCACACGTATCGGAGCTTGAAGCAAAGATCTCCGAGTACGAGGCGAGCCGTGCCGAAAACAGAGCGACCTACGAGGAGGGTGTCAAGAAGCTTGCCGAGCTTAACGCAAAGAGAGCAAAGGTCGAGGAGGGCAGCTCGGAGTTTGAGCGCAAGCTCTCCGAGGTCAACGCCAAGATGCGCGAGAAGATGCAGCAGAAGGAAAATGCCTTTAAGGAGTTTACGCGCTTTGAAAACCGACTCGGAAATCTTCGCGCGGAGCAGGATAAGCTTGCGGGCAAGCTGTGGGAGGAGCATGAGCTCACTCGCGCAGATGCCGTCCAGCTTGGCTACGAGCCGCTTGACGCGTCTACAAGAGCAGATGCGGCGACTAAGCAGACGGAGTGCCGTAACAAGCTTCGCGTGCTTGGAAACGTGGACCTTGATGCGGTCAATAAGTACAAGGACGTAAAGGCGAGATACGACTACATGGAGGGGCAGATCAAGGACCTTACCGCGGCGCGCGACGACCTGCTTGACATCATAAGCAAGCTTGAGGGTGAGATGAAGACTGCGTTTATTGACTCCTTCAATCAGATAAACGAAAACTTCAACCGCACCTTCTCCGAGCTTTTCGGCGGCGGAAGCGCGGAAATTTCGCTGACAGACCCCGACAACGTGCTGGAGAGCGGTATTGAGATAAAGGCGGCACCTCCCGGAAAGATAATCAAAAATATGGTACAGCTTTCGGGCGGTGAGCAGTCGTTTATCGCAATAGCTCTCGTGTTCGCTATACTCAAGGTGAATCCAACGCCGTTCTGTATCTTCGACGAGATTGAGGCGGCACTCGACGAGGTCAACGTCGCAAGATTTGCCGAGTACATAAAGAGATATTCAAGCGGAACTCAGTTCGTTATGATAACGCACAGACGCGGAACCATGGAGGCGGCTAACAGACTCTACGGAGTAACCATGCCCGAAAGAGGAATTTCCAAGGTTCTGGAGCTTGATATAGACGATATTTCAAAGAAAAAAGGAGATGACTGGGATGGCATTCTTGGATAAGCTCAAAAGTGGGCTTTCTAAAACGAAAAACGCCCTTTTCGGGCAGATAGATAACGTCCTTAAGGCGTTTGTGCGCGTTGATGAGGACCTGCTTGAGGAGCTTGAGGAGCTGCTTATAATGTCCGACGTCGGCGTGAATGCGACAGAAGAAATAATTGAGCGTCTCCGCGACGAGATAAAGTCGGGTAGACTCAAGGAAAAGGAACAGGTTATGGACGCGCTCAAGGCTATTCTTGAGGACATGATCGGAGCGGGCGGCAGACTAGACCTCTCTGGTGCGCCTACGGTAATTTTGGTTATCGGTGTAAACGGCGCGGGTAAGACCACCTCTATCGGTAAGATTTCCAATCGACTTATTTCAAGCGGCAAAAGGGTTGTCGTTGCGGCGGCGGATACGTTCCGCGCGGCGGCAATCGATCAGCTTAGCGTTTGGTGTGAGCGATCGGGCGCGGAAATTGTCCGTCAGAACGAGGGAAGCGACCCTGCGGCTGTCGTTTTTGATGCGATAAGCTACGCCAAGCGCCGCAGCGCGGATGTGCTTATCGTCGATACGGCGGGCAGACTTCATAACAAGAAAAACCTTATGAACGAGCTTGAAAAGATAAACCGAGTTATTGACAGAGAGCTTCCCGGTGCTGTGCGCGAAAACCTTTTGGTGCTTGACGCTACCACGGGGCAGAACGCGATATTGCAGGCAAAGGAGTTCAGAAATGCCGCTAATATCACGGGACTCGTTCTCAACAAGCTTGACGGAACGGCGAAGGGCGGTATCGTGATCTCCATTAAAAAGGAGCTTGATATACCCGTTAAATTCGTCGGAGTGGG
This sequence comes from Oscillospiraceae bacterium, assembly GCA_015065365.1. GTDB lineage: Bacteria > Bacillota > Clostridia > Oscillospirales > CAG-272 > HGM12713. Next base: position 5,024 of record SVQL01000029.1, read on the forward strand.
CGAGAAGATCGACGACATGCAGGAGTTTGACAGCGCAGAATTCGTAAGCGCGCTGTTTGAGTGAGAATATGAAGGTAGTACTTGCATCACAGAATAAGCATAAGATAGCGGAGCTTCAGGCATTGCTTGCAAAGCATATTCCGGATATTGAGGTCATATCTCTTGCAGATGCGGGCTTTTCGGGGGAGATAGTCGAGGACGGCGATACCTTTGAGGAAAACGCATTTATTAAGGCGAGGGCGGCGGCAAGCACGGGACATATCGGGCTTGGCGACGACTCGGGGCTTTGCGTGCGTGCACTCGGCGGTGCCCCCGGAATTTATTCCGCAAGGTATGCGGGAGAGCACGGAGACGACGGGGCGAATAACCGTCTGCTTCTTAAAAAACTTGAGGGTGTAGAGGACAGACACGCGGAGTTCGTATGCGTGATCGCCTGCGCGTTCCCCGAAAAGGACGAGGAGCTTTTCTGCCGCGGCGCGACTGAGGGTAAAATAATCGACGAATACAAGGGCGAGGGCGGCTTTGGATACGATCCTCTGTTCTATTACGAGCCGTTTGGAAAGACCTTTGCCGAAATGACTCCCGAGGAGAAAAATTCCATATCACACAGAGGCAAGGCAATAGAGCTTCTTGCAAAAAAATTGAGCTCTGCCGTTTAAAAGCAGTGAAAAGGGATTAGTTAAAGAATAAACCAATTTTTAGTTTTCTTTTGCCTACTCTTTTTTAGGGGAGAGTATATTGAAAGAGCATAAATAAATTTTTAGTTTTCTTTTTCCTACTTTTCTTTTTTAAAAGAAAAGTAGGAAACTATAAAAACGAGGTAAAAAATGTTAACGTCAAAAGAAAGAGCTTATCTTCGCGGACTTGCCAACAAGGAAACTGCCATTATGCAGATCGGCAAGGGCGGAATAGGCGAAAATCTGGTAAAAACAATATCCGATGCGCTCGAAGCAAGAGAGCTTATAAAGCTTACGGTTCTTGAAAACTGCATGGGAACTCCCAAGGAGGTTGCAAACGAGCTTGCGGCGGCAACGGACGCGGACGTTGTTGGAGTCGTGGGAAGAAAAATAATAATTTACCGTGAATCGGTTAATAATAAGAGAATAGAGCTATGAACGGATTCGACCATACGAGAGTGGGCATTTACGGCGGTACGTTCGCGCCCATTCACAACGGGCACGTAAGAGCCGCAAAGGCTTTTATGGAGCAGATGAAGCTGGATTATCTGTTTATAATTCCCGCGCACCTGCCGCCGCACAAGCAGATAGACGAGTCAGACGATCCGATATACAGGCTCCGCATGTGCGAGCTTGCATTCGAGGGAGTGGACGGAGTTGTTATTTCCGACTGCGAGATACGTCGCGGCGGTAAAAGCTATACCTACGACACATTAAAGGAGCTCCAGCGGGAGAACACGCGACTGTTTTTGCTCTGCGGAACGGACATGGTGCTGACGTTTGACACGTGGTACCGCTTTGAGGACATTTTAAAGATGTGTTATCCCGTTTACGTGCGCCGTGAGAACGATCCGCTCATAGGCAACAGAATAGTTGCAAAAATCACCGAATATTATCAAAAGTACGGAGTCATGTTCCGCAAGATAATTATCGAGCCCGTTGAGCTTTCCTCGACGGATATACGCGCCGCGGTGCGCTCGGGTAAGGATATTTCAACGCTCGTGCCCCCAAAGGTTGCAGAGTTTATACGTGAGAACGGACTTTACTTATAAGGAGAGAATTATGATAAGTGAAAAAATGCTTGATTCTCTTCGTGAGGATATTTCGGGGAAAATTTCGGCAAAGCGCTTTTTTCATACCGCAGAGGTTGAGAAAATGGCGGCATATCTCGGAGAGCTTTACGCCCCCGAGCTTATTCCCGAGCTTCGCGCGGCGGCGCTTTTGCACGATATAACCAAGGAGTATCCTACTGCATTACAGATCTCTATTTGTCGTGACGAGGGTATTGCTCTTGAAGCTGATGCAGTTTTTGCGCCAAAAACGCTCCACGCACGAACTGCGGCGGCGCTTATACCGAAGCTATATCCCGAATTTGCTACCGATACGGTAATCGGCTGCGTTCGTTGGCATACGACAGGCAGAGATGGAATGACAATGGCAGAGAAGATAATATATCTTGCGGACTATATCGACATGTCGCGCACCTTTTCGGATTGCGTTAAGCTCCGTGAGTACTTTAATTCAAAGGATTTGTCAAAAATGAGTGACGAGCAAAAGGCGGAGCATCTTTCAAGGACGCTTGTGCTTTCGTACGATATGACCGTGAGAGGATTGCTCGACGAGGGGCGTCCGATAAGCCGTGACTCGATAGAGGCGCGCAACGCGCTCATAAGAGAGCTTATTACGAAAAAGACGTGAGTGCTTTCTACATACCAAACCGAATAGCGGGCGGTGTGTGGGGAGGCTTACAATTTGCAAAAGAAAAGGCTGTATTTAGTTATTGCAACCGTTTCTGTTATACTTGTAACAACGGTTTTGTGGACTTGCGTTCTTACGGCAAACGCGAGGTCAGGAAATGGAAAGGACGGCAACCGAACGGCAGAGTCGACCTGTGAGGAAGCCTGTAATATACTGCTGCTTGGAATGGACGACAGCGCTGGGCTTTGCGATGTAATGATGATTTTGCACGTAGATTTTGGCGCGGAAAGCGTGAGTATAGCCCAGATACCGCGTGACACCTACGCGCGATTTACCGAGTCGAGCTACAAAAAGCTCAATGGCGCGTATACCTCACTTGGTGGCGCGGATAAGACGGCAGAGTTTCTCGGCAGAGCATTGGGTATTGATATTCACCACTACGTGTGTGTCGGGCTTGATACGCTCGGCGCGATTGTAGACGCAGTTGGCGGAGTTGACGTGGACGTTCCGAGAAATATGTACTATAACGATCCCTACCAAGGACTTTATATCGACATAAAGGCAGGGAAGAACCATCTTGACGGCGAGGCGGCGCAAAAGTTTGTGCGATACCGCGCAGGATATGCCGACGGCGACCTTGGAAGAATAGATGCGCAAAAGCTGTTTTTGGCTTCGTTTTTTAAAAAACTCTCGGATGAGTATTCACCAGCTCTTGCGGCAAGGCTCGCGCTTGCGGCGGACGGAGTGGAAACGGATATGTCGGTGAACGATATTATATCTATCGGCTCGCGTGCTATGGATTTTTCTAAGAGAAATATGCTAATGCTGACGCTGCCCGGCAAAGAGGCAATCGCTAAGAAAAGCGGAGCGAGCTATTACGTGCTTTCATATGAGTCGTGCGCTGAGGTTACGGCGAGCTACTTTGGCAGAAAAAGGGATTTTGATGCCAAAGGAGATTTTTTAAACGGGGATTATCAAAGCTTCGTAGACATATATGAAAGCAAGGTTGAATATTCTCCAATTTCCGTTTACGACCTTGTTTCAGACGATACGTGAGGAATTTTGGTTAATATTTCCCGAAAAAGTAAATATGACTTGACAAATCGGGAAATTTGCATTACAATGTTATGGTATAAGGTATAATAAGATAATTAATAAAAAATTACAATAAAGGAAGTAAAAATGGACAACATTCAGAACACTGATGCGCTCGCGCTCATTGACGCGAGTGATGCAAAGGCTCTTGCAGAGGCAATAGCAGAGGTGCTTGATTCCAAAAAGGGACGTGATATCAAGGTTATCCGCGTTGAGGATAAGACGGTAATATCAGAGTATTTCGTGCTTTGCACGGGTAACTCCAGCACGCAGATCAAGGCGCTTGCGGGAGAGGTTGAATACAAGCTTGATCTTAGAGGGGTATCTCCCTACGGAGTTGAGGGAAGGGATAACAACTCATGGCTTGTGCTCGATTACAGCAATGTAATCGTTCATATATTCAGCCGAGAGGCAAGAGAGTTTTACAATCTCGACAAGCTTTACGAGGACTAATTTATATAAGAGGACATAAAAATGAAGTACAATCATACCGAAATTGAAAAGAAGTGGCAGGAGTACTGGAGAGCAAACCAGACCTTTAAGACCGACGTATGGGACTTTTCAAAGCCCAAATACTACGTTCTCGATATGTTCCCGTATCCGTCCGGAGTAGGCTTGCACGCAGGTCACCCCGAGGGCTATACCGCAACGGACATAGTTTCGAGAATGAAGAGAATGCAGGGATATAACGTTCTTCACCCCATGGGCTACGACTCCTTCGGACTCCCCGCGGAGCAGTATGCGGTAAGCACGGGTAACCACCCGAACGGATTTACACAGGCTAACATAAAAACGTTCTCAAAGCAGCTTACGGAGCTTGGCTTTGACTACGACTGGAGCAAGATGATAGCTACGAGCGATCCCGAATTTTATAAGTGGACGCAGTGGATATTCAAGCAGCTTTATCTCGACGGCTACGCTCAGTACATTGATATGCCCGTAAACTGGTGCGAGGAGCTCGGCACGGTGCTTTCCAACGACGAGGTCATTGATGGAAAGTCCGAGCGCGGCGGATACCCCGTAGTAAGAAAGAATATGAAGCAGTGGGTTATCAACCAGCCTGCATTTGCCGAGGAGCTTTTAGAGGGACTTGAGGAGATAGACTGGCCCGAATCCACAAAGCTTATGCAGAAAAACTGGATAGGCAAGTCAACGGGTGTTGAGGTTAAATTCAACATTGTTGGCGGCGGCGAGTTCTCCATATTCACGACGTGTATCGAAACCATTTACGGTATCACCTTTATGGTGCTTGCTCCCGACGGAGAGATAGTTAAGTCGCTTATGCCTCGCATTGAGAATAAGGCTGAGGTTCAGGCGTATATTGACGAGACTGTCAAGAAGAACGACATGGACAGAACCGAGCTTAACAAGACCAAGTCGGGCTGTGAGCTTAAGGGTGTAACGTGTATCAACCCCGTAAACGGCAGAGAGGTAAGAATGTTTATCGGCGACTTCGTTCTCGCAAATTACGGAACGGGCGCGGTAATGGCAGTACCCTCGCACGATCAGCGCGACTTTGAGTACGCGATAGCGCACAACATAGATATGCTTCAAGTAATCGACGGCGACGAAAGGCTCGGTCACGTTGACGTGAGCGAAAAAGCTTTTGAGAAGGGCGAGTATCTCGGTAAGGGTTATAGACTTATAAACTCCGAGGAGTTTACGGGACTTACCGTTGAGGAAGCCAAAGAAGCGATAACACAGAAGCTTGAGAGAATGGGAGTTGCCAAGAGAACGGTCAACTACCACTTTAGAGAGTGGATATTCGCAAGACAGCGCTATTGGGGTGAGCCCGTTCCGGTAGTTCACTGCGAGGACGGACACATTCACGTTCTTGACGACGAGGAGCTTCCTCTCGTTCTTCCCGAGCTTGAAAACTACAAGGGCGAGGGCGGTAAAGCGCCTCTTGAGAATGCTACGGAGTGGAAGGTTTACGACAAGAACGGCGTAAAGGGAATTAGAGAGATGTCCACAATGCCCGGCTCTGCGGGATCGAGCTGGTATTTCTTGCGCTATATAGATCCTCACAATGATGACGAGTTTGCAAACGCCGAGCTTCTTAAGCATTGGATGCCTGTTGACCTTTATATCGGCGGTCCCGAACACGCTGTCGGACACCTTATGTATTCGAGAATCTGGAACAGATACCTATATAATAAGGGACTCGCTCCCACCAAAGAGCCTTTCAAAAAGCTTGTTCACCAAGGAATGATACTCGGCTCTAACGGTATAAAGATGGGCAAGAGATTCCCTGAGTTTGTTGTTAACCCCAGCGACGTAGTACGTGACTACGGTGCGGACACTCTCAGACTTTACGAGATGTTCATGGGCCCGCTTGAGGTTTCCAAGCCTTGGAGCGATCAGGGTGTTGACGGCGCGAGAAGGTTCCTTAACCGTGTTTGGGCATTCTTTACCGAGCCTGAGAATATAGTTGACGGCGAGGTCAAGGCGCTTGAGAAGGTATACCACAAGAGCGTTAAGAAGATCACCGAGGACTTTGAGAAGCTTGCTTTCAATACGGCGATCTCGCAGATGATGATATTCGTTAACGCATGCTACAAGGAAGGCAAGTGCCCGAGAGCTTACGCCGAGGGACTTATAAAGATGCTGTCCTGCATCTGTCCTCATATCGGTGAGGAGATCTGGTCTATACTCGGACACGACAACACGATTGCATTTGAGTCTTGGCCTACCTATGACGAGAAGCTTACAGCTGACGATACCGTTGAGATTGTAGTACAGGTAAACGGCAAGCTCAGAGGCAAGATAACCGTTGCGGTTGATATGCCTGCGGCAGAGGTTATAGCAATAGCCAAAGCTGACGATGCGGTAGCCGCGTCTATTGCGGGCAAGACGGTAATCAAGGAAATTTCCGTTCCCAATAAGATAGTCAATATAGTGGTTAAGTAATTATAAATAACAGAAAAGCGGACGAATTTCGTCCGCTTTTCTGTTATTTAGTTTTCTGTAGTTACGCGTTTATTGTCGAAATCAATATGAGGAGCGTACATCGACTTGTACGTAAGATAAGTATAATTTCCGGTTTGCTCGGTTTCATGAATTACCAAAAGAGTATTGGTTTGGTAGTACATAGAGCCACCGTGCATATTAAGGGAATTATAGAGAGTTACGTAATGTCTGACTCCGTTTTCGGCGTAAGAAATCTGCAAATCCTTGTTATGGTACGCATAATCTATTTCGTTTATAGAGCATACGCCTACGTTCTCGCCCTCCTTCAAATCCGCAAAATATTCTGCGTTTGCGCCCGGTAGCCAGAAATTAACAACGTTTTTGGTATTAGGATTATTCTTAAATGCATTAGCTATATATTTCATAGCCGTATCACTCCAGAAAAAGTCCTGCTTGTATTTTGGGTTTACCCAAAGACACTCAATATAGTCTCCACCGGAAATGCTCGGAGAGAGCTTGGAGATGTACTTACAGTAGGGGTTGTTGACAGTGTCCCACGAGTTGGTAGTACCGCCAAAGGAAGTGAAATACAGCTCAAATATGGAGTCGGTTGCTGTTCCTATATAAACTATCTGCTCGTCCTCGGGGATTTCGTCACCGCGACCTTCATTTATAAGAGTTATCTGCTCTGTATTCAGAGAATTTATAAGTCTTCTGAATATTAAAGCTTGCTCTTGATCGCAGTAGTCCACCATAATGGTTATGAAATTTTGCACAACCTTCCAAAGCTCGTCGTGCTCGGCAACTATCAATGCGGATTGCGCTCCGGTGTTTCCGTTGGAGCCATCCTCGTTTATACCGTCAAGGTTTACGCTGCCTACCCAAATTGCCTTTCCGTGGTCATTGCCACTGTAATCGGTGTAGTTTGATACTGCCAGGAGCTTATTGTGCATCATATCGGTTGCGCCTCTGTCGTCGTAGGCAGTCCAGAAGGATTTGCGATACGTCATGAAGTCGCTTATTTTTTTGCCTTCAATATAAGCATCATCGTTCAGATGCGAGAGAAAATACTCGTTGTGGTCGATATCGGAATTTCTTCTGGCTACTATCGTTACCTCAACGCCGTAGCGGGCAGCCTCCAAAAGGAGATGCGATATACGGACAAATCCGTCCGAGGTATATTCCTCGCTCTGAAGACTCTTCATTTTGCCGTAGTTCGGACTCTCGGGATCGATGCACGCCGCAGCGTAGATCGAAAGATAGAATGAAGTGAAGGAAAGCGTAACCCTTTCATCGGGATGGGCTTTCTTATAGTTTGTGCACTGGTCTATCAAGACGGCTTGTGAAAAGTTCGGATTGTTTTCAGTCTCGTTTGCATGTATATAAAAGCCGTAAACCGTAACGTCCTTGCCGTTGATATTTGAATATTTCGCCTCTGTTCTGCTCTTGAAATCGTTCTCTATGGGCTTTAGTATTTCTTCGGGAGTGAGGTTCGTGGTGGGATTATTCACAGTGGTATCTGTCGTACCTATATCGCTGTCTTGCTTCTGCCTTGTGCAGGAGCAAATGCTTAAAGCTATCATGAGAAGAGATAGCGTAAGCGCTATAATTTTTACTTTCATTTTGTACTCCTACGTAAGATGATTACTGAATTTCCGTATAGGTGCCCTTGCCCTGAACAGTTCCCTCGGGGAAGGTTACGCTTGCGATCTTGATATAGAGCTTTGCACCGGAAGAATTGCTCCAGATGCTGTGCCCTCCGTTGTCGCAATCAACGTCGGTAGGGGTTGTTGTGGCTGTATTTTGGCTGAAGCTGCCGGCATTGATGGTAAGGCTTGTGTTCGTTTTTGTAATGTAAATAGCACCGCCATTAGTTGCTTCATTGCCAGTAGCGGTTATGCTGTTTATGTTCATGGTTGCAGCACCGGATATGTACATAAAGCCACCGTATTTTGCGGAGTCGTTATTGCTTGCGGTAATTGTATCAATATTAACGATTGAATCGGTGTATACGTACATAGCACCGCCGTTACCTTTAGATGAGTTCAAGGTGAATTCAATAATGCCGAGGTTTACCGTGCTTTCGGTTATGTACATAGCACCGCCACCGCCTTCGGTAGAGGAGTTTGAGGTAAATATAAGCTTTGCGTTCTGCGCCTCTTCATCATTCTTAAACGTAGCCTTGCTGATATAAACAGCGCCTCCATCGTCAACTGCGGTGTTTTCTGAGAAGGTGGTCTGTGCGTTAAACACGGTTGTGGAGCCGGTGGTTGCGTAGATAGCGCCACCCTTGGTGTTAGCAGAGTTCTTGGAGAAGGTTGACGTAGCGTTGAATTTCAAAACTGTGCCTTCGGAAACAACGTATATTGCTCCGCCTGTTTTGGCTGTAGAGGAGTTTGAAGTAAATTCGGAGCTTGCATTGAAGGTGAGAAGTCCTTTGGACGTAAGATATACTGCGCCGCCCTCTTCGGAAGCCTGATTGTTCTTAAAGGTAGCGACACCGTTAAAGATTAGGCTTGTACTGTCAGCACCCTCGTCAATACCGGAGGAGGTTGCGTAGATAGCGCCGCCCTTCTTGGCGGTGTTGCCGTCAAACGCGGACGCACCGTAGACAGTGACCTCTGCCGACTGCGAAACGTACATAGCGCCGCCGTTTCCTCCTGCGGTGTTATCTGTGAATACGAGCTTGGGAAGAGTTAAAACGGTATCGGTGTAGGCATATATAGCTCCGCCGTTCTTTGTTGCAGAGCATTCGGTGAACGTGAGAGTTATATCGTTGGAGCTACAATCTACGGTAGACGCTCCCGTTACGAATATTGCGCCTCCGCCCGATGCTGCGGAGTTCTTTGCGAACGTGGGAGAGGCCGTAAAGGTTACGGTGCTCTTTCCTGTGAGATAAAGTGCGCCTCCGTTGCCGTATCCGTCGGTTTCGACCGCTTTGTTTTCTGTGAAGGAAACGGTACCTATCTTGCCGATAGCGCCTCTGGTCACATCGCCCGAATCAGCAAAGCAGATAGCGCCGCCGCGGTCAGCGGAGTTCTTTTCAAACAGACCGCCGTCTATACGTACGACCCTCGGCGAAAATTCACGCTTGCTGTAATATGCGTATATCGCACCGCCCTTGGAAACTGCCGAATTCTCTGTAAAGGTGGCATAGGTTACTATAAGCTCGCCTGCCGCGTTTATCGCGCCGCCGTTACTGCCTGCGGTATTGCCCTTGAAGGTAGCGTTGCCCATTACGTGTATTGTGCTCTGGTGAGACATATATATGGCGCCACCTGAATTTTTGCAGGAGTTTTGAGAGAACAGTACAGCGTTGCCCGAACCGTCGTTGCCTATGACGGAGTTGGTGTACTGCGAGTTAGCCATGTAAACCCCACCGCCGTATACTGCTGCGGAATTGCTATCGAGCGTACCGCCGTAGATATTTACGATTCGATAATCGTAAACCGCACCGCCGCGAGCCGCAGAGCAATTACTTATAGTACCGCCGTACATATTGAAGGTTCCGTGACTGTAAACTGCTCCTCCACACGAGGAGTTATCAAATCCCGCGGATTGTTCTTCCGTTGCGACTGTCTTTTCGTCCTTGTTATTAACGTGACAGTTTGAAACAGTACCGCCGTACATGTTAAATGCGCCGTCTGTTATGAGAACTGCCGCGCCTCCTGCTTTCAAGGGGTAGTCAAGAAAATACGGATTGCTTTCGGAAAGTCTTGCGTTTCCAAGTTTTGTATGGTTTACGATAGCGACACCGTCGTAAACGTTAAGCTTTGCGCTGTTAGTGAGGAAGAATGCGCTGCCGGCAACGGTTACGGTGGTGTTCGCGCTGTTTCCGTCTACCGTGAGCGTTACACCCTCTGCGGGCTTGAGGGTCAGAATAGCAAGTCGGTCGAGTATAATGGGATTTTCTCCCTCGGCATCCTCACCTATAACGAATATATCGCCTGCAAATGCGGGATCTCTCGTGAGCGTATGATTTTCTGTTGCGGTTATAGTGATATCGTCCGTCACGTATAACGTTTCATTTATTATAATATCTGCGGTTATCGTTATGTTTTTCGTTCTGCCGATAACGTGAGCCTTGAGCTCGGCAAAGGTTGCAGCAGTTCCGTTTTCTGTGGGAGTCTGCGGCTGCTCGCCTGAGTTTTCATTGCCGTCGTTATTGTCGTCATTGTTTTCTGGTGTAGTGTCTGCCGCTGTATTTGATTCCGTTTGTGTTTCGTCGGTAGATGCTTCGGAGGAATCTGCACCTTGGGTGCCAATTACTTCGCACGAACAAAGAGTGATGAGTACAAGCAAAGCAAGGGAAATTAAGATCAAAAACCTCTTTTTCATAATTTTTTAAAATTCCTTTCATAAAAAATCAATCTATTATATCATATATCTTAAATTTTGTCAATAAGTAATTTATTTTATAAAAAAATGTAGAGTTTTGTCGAACGATTTTTATACAAAAAAGGAAATTGTTAACAAAATGTAACCTTTACGGCATAAGTATTGCAAAGCTATGCGTTTTGTATTATAATATACGATGGAGTACGATGGAGTAATATCGTGCTGAAAAGCGTCAATAATAAAAATAAAATATATTGAGGAGAAAAAACAAATGACCAACAACAAGTACGTTCTTGACTGGATCAAGGAAATGGCCGCTATGACACAGCCTGACAGCATCGTGTGGATAGACGGCTCTGAGGAACAGGCTGAGGCACTTCGCGCAGAGGCTTGCTCTACCGGTGAGATGATCAAGCTCAATCAGGAGCTTCTTCCTAACTGCTATCTTCACAGAACCGCAGTAAACGACGTTGCGCGCGTTGAGGGAAGAACTTTTATTTGTACCTCCAAGAAAGAGGATGCAGGAAATATCAATAACTGGATGGATCCTCAGGAGTGCTATGCAAAGCTTTCTAAGCTTTACACCGGCTCTATGAAGGGAAGAACTATGTACGTTATCCCTTACTCCATGAGTATCGTAGGTTCTCCCTTCGCTAAATACGGAATTGAGCTTACCGACTCTATCTACGTTGTTCTTAACATGCTTATTATGACTCGCGTTGGTACTGACGTGCTTGAAGCACTCGGTGAAAGCGGCGACTTTATTAAGGGACTTCACGCAAGAGCAGACATTGACGAGGAAAACCGTTATATCTGCCATTTCCCCGAGGACAACACCATCTGGTCAGTTAACTCCGGCTACGGCGGAAACGTTCTTCTCGGTAAGAAGTGCTTCGCGCTTCGTATCGCGTCCTACCTCGGACGCAAGGAAGGCTGGATGGCTGAGCACATGCTCATTCTCGGCGTTGAGTATCCCGATGGCGATACCAAGTATATCTGCGCTGCATTCCCCTCTGCTTGCGGTAAGACCAACCTCGCAATGCTCATTCCGCCCGAATTCCTCAAGAACAAGGGATACAAGGTATGGTGCGTAGGCGACGATATCGCATGGCTCCGCGTCGGCGAGGACGGAAGACTTTGGGCAGTTAACCCCGAGAACGGATTCTTCGGTGTTGCTCCCGGAACTAACCTCAACTCCAACCCCAACGCTCTCTACACGACTATGAAGGACACCATCTTCACCAACGTCGTTCACAACCTCGACAACAACACCGTTTGGTGGGAAGGCCTCGACAAGAATCCTCCCACGAACGCAATCGATTGGAAGGGCAACGTTTGGGATTGCACCAAGTACAACAAGGCAGACAAGTCTACCTGCGGTGCGCATCCTAACAGCCGCTTTACCGCAATGGCTACCAACTGCCCCTGTCTCTCCTCTGAGTTCAATAATCCCGCAGGCGTTCCGATCTCTGCTATCGTATTTGGCGGACGCCGCGCAAAGACCGCTCCTCTGGTTTACCAGTCCACCAGCTGGCAGAACGGTGCATTCGTAGGCTCTATCATGGCTTCCGAGACCACGGCAGCAGCTGCCGGTGCTGTTGGAGTTGTTCGCCGCGATCCTATGGCAATGCGTCCCTTCGTAGGCTACGACATGGGTGACTACTGGGCACATTGGCTCAAGATGGGTACTGTAATCCCCAATGCTCCCAAGATATTCCACGTTAACTGGTTCCGTACCGACGATAACGGCAACTTTATCTGGCCCGGATTTGGTGACAACATGAGAGTTCTTCTCTGGATTCTCGCTCGTTGCGAGGGCAAGGTTGATGCTAACATCACTCCTATCGGATACGTTCCTAATGCTGAGGACATCGACATCGAGGGACTTGATGGTGTTGATCTTGACACTATCAAGGCGCTTCTTGAGGTTGACGTTGATTCTTGGCTCGCTGACGTTGAGAACATCAAGGAGTTCTACGCACAGGTTGGCTCAAGAGTTCCTACCGCTATGTACGACGAGCTTGCAGCTCTTGAGGCAAGACTCAAGGCAGCGAAATAATCGAAAAGGTTACAATATATATAAAAACCGCTACGCTCCCGCGTGGCGGTTTTTTGTTGCAAGGGGATTGAGAAGCTTTTGGAAACTATAAAATGCCGTAATTTTGTTAAAATTGACAAATATTAGTCAAACTTTTGACAAATAATAAAATGTCGAGAGCTTTAAATTGTATAAAACGTAGAAAATTCACTGTAAAAAAAAGACTCTTGACAAACGGACGGGAAAGTGATATAATATACTGAAACTGTTTGCGAACAGTTAGATTTATCACGGATACGCAAGTGCCGTAATAAACATTCAAATTTGCAAGAAGGAGGATAAAAAGGAAGAATGCCAACATTTAACCAGCTTGTTAAGCAAGGTCGTCAGGACAAGGTTTATAAGTCTAAGGCTCCCGTTCTTCAGAAGGGCTTTAACTCTTTGAACAATGTTCCTACCGATCAGGCGTCACCCCAGAAGAGAGGCGTTTGCACCAAGGTATCTACTACCAGCCCTAAGAAGCCTAACTCCGCGCTCCGTAAGATCGCAAGAGTAAGACTTACCAACGGACTCGATGCAACCACCTATATTCCCGGTATCGGCCACAACCTTCAGGAGCACTCGGTCGTTCTCATCAGAGGCGGACGTGTACGTGACCTGCCCGGTGTGCGTTACCACATCATTCGCGGTACGCTTGACGCGCAAGGCGTTGCTAACCGTAACCAGAGCCGTTCTAAGTACGGCGCAAAGAGACCCAAGAAGAAGTAATTCGAGGGTTAGGGTATAAAGCAAAGACAAGCCACGAAGTGTTCGAGTAAATTTGATGTTTATTCACGGACCCACTGTGCGCTTACAGAAGAATGCTTTTGAGTACCAATGATTTCATAATATTAATGAAGGAGGGAAGTACAGTGCCGAGAAGAGGTCGTATATCCAAAAGAGATGTTTTGCCGGATCCTATGTACAATTCTAAGCTCGTAACAAAGCTTATCAATAACATTATGTACGACGGCAAAAAGGGCGTTGCCCAGAAGATCGTTTATGATGCGTTCGCTGCTATCGAAGCAAAGTCGGGCGAGAGTGCTCTTGACGTATTTGCAGCAGCACTTGAGAACGTTATGCCTGTCCTTGAGGTTAAGGCTCGCCGTGTAGGCGGTTCTACCTATCAGGTGCCTATGGAGGTAAGAGCAGAGAGACGTCAGACCCTTGGTTTGCGTTGGATCGTTGCTTATTCCAGAAACCGTGGTGAGCACACCATGGCAGAGCGCCTTGCAGGAGAGATCATGGACGCCAAGAACAGCATGGGCGGAGCTTTCAAGAAGAAAGAAGAAACCCATCGTATGGCAGAAGCAAACAAGGCGTTTGCACACTACAGATATTAATCTGTCATTAAGTTAAGGAGACAAAGCTAATGGCAAGAGAATATTCACTTGAAAAAACAAGAAATATCGGTATCATGGCTCACATCGATGCCGGTAAAACGACGACTACCGAGAGAATTCTTTTCTACACCGGTAAGACTCATAAGATCGGTGAGACTCACGAGGGCGCAGCTACCATGGACTGGATGGTTCAGGAGCAGGAGAGAGGTATTACCATTACTTCTGCTGCAACCACTTGCTTTTGGGCTAAGTCCGAGTACCACAACGATCCCGCAGCAGTAAAGGAAAACACACACAGAATCAATATCATCGACACCCCCGGTCA
>SVQL01000030.1 GCA_015065365.1 Oscillospiraceae bacterium
GTGTAAGGGGAGCTGTCAGCGAAGCTGACTGAGGGGTTGTACTCGTGGAAATTCAGAAAAACCAATCCCTCCGTCACGGCGTTGCCGTGCCACCTCCCTTTACACAAGGGAGGCTCAAAGACAGTAGTCGCGTTTGTGGTGGTGGGGCAACTACCGCAAGTGGCGGATAATTCGACGAGCCTATAGGCTCAGCGTATGAAATGCCCCACGGGGGCTTGTGCAAGCCACCAGCACGGCTGGTGGTCATGACTTCGTGTGTTTTTGTTCTGCGCTGAATGACGCAGTCCCTTCTTTTTGCATCTTCAGCAGTACAGTGACGGTTGTTATGACTCTGTAAAAATCAAATTATCGTCTTAAGCTTATCAGCGCACAGCTTTGCTATAAAATCCGCTCCGTTTTCGTTCGGATGAATACCGTCTGCCGAATAGTAGAGCGGCTCGGGCTGTGTTTTCATAGCCTCGTCAAACAGCTCCTTCAAGGGAATAAATCCGTCGGCGTATTCGTCCGCAAGCTTCTTTACAGTCGGAACGATTTTTTCTACGTCCGAGCGCATAGGCTCTCCGTTCTCGTCGGTCAATACGAACAGCTTCCTTATATCCGCATCAAGAATAAACGGAGAAAGCATAAGTATCTTTGCCTTCGTATGCTTGCGAAGCTGTATAAGTATGGAGCGGTAATTAAGCTCCAGCTGCTCGTCAGAGGTTTCGATATGCTTCTCTCCCGTCTTGTAGCGTCTGCCGATATCGTTTATTCCTATCAACAGCACTATAACATCGGGCTCAAAGGCTATCGCATCACCGTACAGTCTGTCAAAAAGCTGTCCCGTACGGTTTGCGCTGATGCCCATATTTATAAACTCAAAATCCGTATCGGGGAATTCCTCCGTCAGAATTTTTGCGGTACGGACGGCGTAGCCCCTTCCCAAATCATGATAATTTCTTCTGTCGCGCCCTGCGTCGGTAATACTGTCACCAATAAAAAGTATTCTCATAAATATCTCCTATCAGTACTTGATGCTTATTTCAGCGCATACGGGAAGATGGTCGGACGGATATTTTCCGTTCACGACGTTATCCCATTGCTCGTACTTCTGAACGGTAATACAGTCAGACGTTACGAAAAGGTAGTCGAAAACCACACCCTCGGTTTTTTCGGTAAAGTCCGAATTTACGTCGGTCGTGCCTATGTTTACGGTCTTATCGGCAATACTCGAGCAATATTTGAAGCGCGTATTCGTAGACATGCCCGAAATAACGCCGCTGGACTGACCCTCGTTAAAGTCGCCTCCGATGATTATGGGAAGCTCGATATAATTTGCGGCAAAGCTCTTGAGCACCTCTGCCTGCTTCCTTCGTACCTCTTTCAACGCAGAATGTGCGTCTGCATCATTACTTCCGTCGAGATGAACGTTCACGTACATAAGCTCCTCACCACTCGTCTTATCCTTGAGTATTACGTACGTAAACGTCTTATAATGCTTTGCGTCCTTGTATTTTGACATGCGGTCGGGCGTATCCGAAAGCCATTTCGTAGCCACCTCAACGAGCTCAAACTTATCCTTGCGGTAGAACACGGGATTGTAGGACGCGTTCGTCGAGTTATCAACGGGCTTACCCTCCGCGCAAGCGTAAGCGCCCGCAATATCCGAGTCAGCCTTAAACTTGCTTATCCAGTCCATTCCCGCCTCGTTAAGTCCGAATATATCGGGATTCTTCTCCTTAACGCTGACTATTACGTCGTCGGGATTTCTGTTTTCGTTGCTAAGGTCGTAGTTAACATTATAGTTCATAACGGAAATCGAGAATTGATTTACGTCAAAAGCCTTGGATTTTTCAAGGCTGAAGGATAGGCTGTCGTTAGACTTTTCTATAAGAGACATGAATTTTCTGAATGCCATATAAAAATCGGTTCTGCTGTTTCCGGAAATCCAGAGGCTGTTACCCGTAACTCCGATATACGCCTTTCCGCTCTTGTAGCCCGAAGCGGACCTCTCGGCGCGCATACCGTCACTCACGCGCGTGCTCTCGCCAATAACTATCTCGTATTCGCTCGCAGACTCCTCGTCGCTGACTATGGGAACAACGTAGCCCGTCTTTTCACTTATCCAAGCCTGAATATATTTCGCGGCGTCGCTCTCACCCTTAATTCCCGTGAAGGGAAAAACTATTTTATACTTGCTGATATCCACGCCGTTAACCGTAAGATTTGCGTACTCGTACGAGCCGCCGCTTACGTTCTTATCTCCCGATTTGAGCAGAACGCCGTTTGCCTTATCAAGAACCTCGAGCTTAAGCTTCATAACTCCCTGCTCAGCATTTTCCGCAGAATGTCCGAGAATAATAAGCTTCTTGCCCTCAAGCGCGAAGCCGTAATCGTCCACCTTAAGGGAGGAATAATGAAGCTCCGCCTCTGCTCTTTGGACGCGTCCTACGTAAATTTCATATTCCGCTACGCCGTCGGATTCCTTGTCGGTCTTTATCTCAAGCTTCTTACCGACAGCCTTTTCAACGATTCCCTGAAGCTTGACTGCAACCTCCTCCATCTCAGCGTCGTTTTGAGGAACGACTACCGTATACGACGAAAGAAGCTCTGACGTCAGCTCAAAGACCGCTTCATCTTGCCCGTCGTCGTTTTTACAAGCGGCAAACGAACAAACAATCTGACAAAGTGCTAAAATAAGCGTCAGTGCCTTCAAAATCTTTTTCATTTTCTGTTCTCCTTTTTGATAATCTCCATCTCAACGGTGAACTCCGTATCCTTACACTTCTCGGGGGCGATTATGGAAATTCTGCCCCAGCCACACTCGGTGTTTTGCTTGTCTTCCGTATCGTAATTTGCTCCGTCAACGAAAAACTCACGTCCTTCTCCGCCAATAAGCTCAAGCTTCGCATTCGTGGGCGCAAGGACTCTGCAAACAAGCTCGTAGTCCCCGTTCTCAATAACTACACCGTTATCAACAAGTCTCGGCTCGGTAAGAGAGTGTATGTTAAATGCCTTTGTGAAATCCTCGGATTTCGCACTTACAATATCGTGAACCGTCAGAATACCGCAGTCGCCGCGTTTCGGCTCCCAGCGCATGCTTCTTACTACCTTGTCACAGGTATGACAGTAAGCCTCGCTCATGTCTCCGACTATTTCGCAAAGCTCCTCGCTCTCCGTATGAGAAAGCACCGTTGCCATCTTGTAGTATTCCTGCCACTCCGCAAGAGTTTTCGGCTCTTTTGCGCCGCACGGACGGCGCATACCGCCGTCGTAAGGCGCGTCCTCTCGCCACTCGCCGTAGCTAGGCTTTGCAGGATCGGAAACGGTAAGGCAATTATGAGCAACAGTTTTTATAGTATAATTTCTTCTGTGCAGGGTATGGTAGCTGTCGTAAACACCTGAGTCGGTTGCGAGCGCGCCGCCGCAGTATATCTGGAAGCAACCCATATCAAGATGGTCGTGATTAGAGCCCCAAAGCTCTCCGATCTTCATAAGCACGACTCTCTCTCCGTCGTTCCATACGGTAATACCGTTGGGTGAGCCGAAATACTTGTACGGCAGCATGGGCTTTTCTTCCTTCATCGGCGTGAGCGCGTTCCATACGAGATAAACCGTAGGAGAGAAAAGTCCCTCTCCGTAGGAGCCGCCTATATAGTAATCAATTCCTCTGTGCGTTGGAACGAGATATTCTCTGTCAAGTCCCTTAAGGAATACCTTTTTGTATCTCTCATCGCCCGTATAAGCCCACGCAAAGAACATAGGCATAGCAAACGGAGCGTTTCTCGTATACGGCGCTTTGGTTTCAAAGAAATCGTCGCCTACTCTTACCGACTCTCCGTCGGGGCGCGTAAGATACAAAAAGCTCTCGGCAAGCTCTCCGAGCTTATCGGTAAACACCTTTTTACCGCTCATAGAATAAAGCAGAAGCTCTCCCCACAAAAGGCAGGTATATCTGTATGAGCCGTACGCAGGACCTTGGTGATGGTAGCCGCCCGCAAACATAAAGTCGTAAGACGGAACGTACTCGTCTATAATTCTACCTGCGCAAAAATCGTAAATATCGGGGCGCTCGTCGTACGTAGCGATACCGAGCGAGAGCAGATCGCGCAAAAGCTGTGCCTCCGCTCCGTGACCGCTTATAGCCGCCTGCTTGGCAGGTGGATAGCCCATCTCAAAATATTTTTCCGCCATAGCCTCGCATCTTGTGACTATGAGCGTCTTTTCTTCATCCGTAAGGTAAGAATAACACCAGTCGTAGACCTCGGAGCTGACGAATATAAGATGTCCGCTCCAACGAGCCTTCATAATTCCCTTATCAAACTCGGAATTTTCAAGAAGGAATATCGCCGCCTCAATAGCGTCTCTCGCGTCGGCTTTGTCGCCCGACAAAAGAGCCTTAAGCGCTTTTGCCTCAACCGCGAGATATTCAACCAGATCGTAAGTACCGTACTCGGGATCGGCGCCCTTGCAAAGTATTCTTTCTTCGCAAAGCTCTCGCCACAGCGCAACCGCCTCGCGGCATTCCTCCCGATTGAAATTTTCTTTAATTCTGCCAATATCCTCGCGCCTTACCATGAGCCTCGGATGCTCAACGGGCGGTGTTATATAAGGCTTTTTATAGGGAGATGTCAGCATATTACCTCCATTCCGTCATACGACACCTCAAAGCCGAGAGGCTCTGCTATTTCGCAAAATTCTTTATATCCCACGGATTCTCCGTTGTGGGAAAAATGGTTGAGAATAAATTTCGTATTTTCATCGGCGAGTCCAAGCTCGCAGAGTCTTTGACGGCACTTTTTATTCTCGCCAAGATACATATGAGAGTATTTTTCTATGTACTCTGCCGCGCCGCCGGTGCAGTCGAGAGATACCATGTCGAATTTTACGCCGCACGCCTTGAGATATTCCCACGTTTCTTCGGGAAACGTCTCCGTATCGTGCGCGTAAAGAAGCGCCTTCTCTCCGTCCTCGATCATGTAAAAATAGGGATTTTTCGTGCCGTGCTTCGCCTTGAGCGCGGTAATCTTAAGACCGCAAAGCGAAAAGGGCTCAAACGGCAAAACGGTATGCAGCTTTAATCTGTCGTTAACGCTTTTAAACGGACCGTCAAAGCGTTCGGGAATATCCTCGCTTCCCCAAAGATGAAAGCCCTCGTAGTCCTCGGGAAGTACCGAGTTTCCTTTTCTTAAATGATGAAGCTCCCACGGGAACGTGTGGTCTCCGTGAACGTGCGTAATTATACAGTTATTAACCCTACTGAGATCAATTTCGTATTGCGTACAGTGGCTGAATGCATCACTTGGGAAATCAATAAGCAAGCAATCGTTCACGATAGCCTGCGAGCGGGTGCGTATCTCTCTGCCGCCCCTCTCGCGCGCATTCTTACAAACATCGCATCTGCAAAACAGACTCGGCACACCCTCTGCCGCCGCAGTTCCTAAAAATCGAAGCTTCATATCTTTATCCTCTTATTTCGTTATATTTGTTCCAGACTCTCTCGAACCACAGATCCCTTTCGGGTATAGGTCTTACGGGTACGCAGCAAACGTCGATATCCTCACACTTCGTAACCGTGACTATCTGTCCTCTGCCCGCCGTATTTTCCTCTACGGGAAGTCTGTCCATAAAGTCCGTTCCGTCAAGCACGAATCCCGAGCCGCGAGAGCCGAACTCCTTCGCGGTGTAAAGGATAGCGGTTGCAACCGCCTCTTGCATACGGATTATGTCAAGATTTTTAAAGAGAGACGGTATTTCGGAATATTCCTTCCAAAGATTGTCCTCCGAAAAGCTTTCTATGTCCTCTCTTATTTTTGAGATCGAGTCACTCATGACAGCAATATCGCGCAAGAAAGCAAAATCGCGACTCATTCTCTTGCCGTAACGGCTACGCATATTTTTAAGAGTAGAGCACTCAGCCTTTGTTTTTTCTATAAGCTCGTTTGCTCTGTCAACAGCCCCTTTCGCGATGCTCTCAAAATTATCCGATACGGTATTGTTGCTATGATAAACGATGTGCTCAGCCGCTCTCATGCTACCGACCTGACAGGAGTTGAGCGCGCTTCCGCCCGGGCGGAAAATTCCAAGGCTTCCCGCAGCCTCACCTACGGTGTAAAATCCCTTGATGTTAGTCTGCCAATTAGAATCTATACGTACACCTCCGTTATTGTGCTGCGCGCAAACAGCAACCTTAAGCGGCTCTTTGGTAATATCTATTCCGTGGTCACGGTACAGCTCTATCGCTCTCGTATTCATTTTGCGAAGTCTCTCAATAGGCAACGGTATCAGGGCATCGGAGTTCTTAAGATAGCTGTACGACACCTCGTCAAGCACCTCAAAGCCACCCTCAAGTCCCCAAGGCTCGCGCGTAAAGTCCATATAAACGTCTCTGCCGAGTATTGCGCTCTCGCGGTAAACGAGCAGGTCTATATAGGACGAGCCGTGCATCTTACGCACGTCAAAGGGCCATTCGTAGCCCTTGAGAAATATATTTTTCAGCATTTCAGTGGGAGTTTCAAAATACTCCTTCAAGAACTCGCGCTCAACCCCGTCCTTATCGATGGAAATATATCTGGGCAAAACCTGCTGATAGGTTCCCGACACGTTCCAGCGGAAGTCGGTTGACGCAAGCCCATACTGCCACTCCGAAAGATTTCCGAAGGTCGCGCCTGCCTCAAGCGCAAGAGAGGAGTTTCCGGTGTGAGAAAGCGGATATACGTTGTCGGCATAAATAGCGGCAGGGCCGCCCGTTGCCAACACCACGTGAGGCGCGCGAACGGCAATATACTCCACGCCGTCCTTTTTTCTGTTGTTAATGGCAAGAACTCCCGTAACGGCTCCGTTATCCGTAAGTATATTTATGGCTTGCGCGTTGTCAAGTATAAAAATCCCCTTTTTCTCAACCGACGCCTCAAGCACCTCGGTCATCTTCTTTGAGGTATAAGGACCTATCGAGGTAGCTCTGCAGTAAGGATCGTGGTCGGTCTTATAGCCGACGTATTCACCGAAATCGTTGGTAGGAAAGCCTACTCCGAGATTTGCAAGCTTCATAAAGCAACGCGCGGAATTTGCCGCCTCGCAAAGTGCCACGTCGCCGTCCATGGCGCCGCCGTCAAAGAGCGTACGAGCCATATTCATAGCGCTATCACCCTCGTCACCTGCCAAGGACAGCTTATAATAGGTCTGCTTGTCGCTTCCCGTGTTTCTCGACGTTCCCGCGTTCTTGCGCTCGGTCATAATCGCAATATTCTTAAACCCAAGGTCGTAAAGCCAGTCCGCGCAGTTATATCCCGCACAGCCCGTACCGATTACCACCGCATCAAAATCGTATATTTTCATAGCGACTCACAGTCTGCGGATATGGAATCCGCCGTCAGCGTTAAGCACCGTTCCCGTGCCGAAATCAAGCAAGCCGCTTGCCGCCGCCACAACGCACTTCGCCACGTCCTCGGGAGTTCCCCAACGCTTAATGGGAGTAATTCCCTCTGCAATAAGCTTGTCGTACTTTGCCGTAACCACCTCGGTCATAGGAGTCTTTATAATGCCCGGACGAACCTCGAAAACGGGTATGCCGTACTCTGCAAGCTTGTCTGCAAAGAGAGTGGTTATCATAGAAACTCCCGCCTTGGAAATGCAGTACTCTCCGCGCGATACGCTTGAGGTATAGCTCGAATTGGACGCTATGTTTACAATGCGAGGCACGTAATCGTCCATTCCCTTATCAAGATACTTTATCATAAGGTTTGCAAACGTCTGGCACATAAAGAAAGTGCCCTTGGTGTTGATGCCGACAACTCTGTCAAAGCTTTCCTCTGTTGTCTCCAAAATATCAAGACGCACCTTGCAGGCAACACCCGCGTTGTTTACGAGCAGATCGAGTCTGCCGAATTTTTCGTCGATGTATTCTGCGAGAGCTTCTCTGTCCTCTGCCTTTGATATGTCACACTTAAAATAATTGTCCACAGCCATGCTCGGAAATACGTCCGAATAAACGACCGTATATCCCTCTTTTTCAAGAAGGGCGGCAATGCCGTTGCCTATTCCCTGATATGAACCCGTAACCAATGCTATTTTTTGCATAATACCTTCTCCTCGTAAAGTTTTTTATAGTAGCCGTTGAATACCGCGCAACCCGAAACGCATTTTGCTCTCATAAGCTCCGTGCACTTTGAGCAAGCCACGCAACATTTCTTATAGTCAAAATTACCCTTCAAATAATCCGTATAAAGCTCGGGATACGCAAGCGACATACGCCCGTAGCCCACAAAATCGCATACACCGTTCTCAAGCAAAGCCTCGGACACCTCCATAAGCTCCTTGCGGTAATACGAAAGTCCGCTGCCCACAATGGGAAGCGAGGGGAATTTTTCCTTAAGGTGCTTCTGCACGGTAACAAAGCGCTCAAGTCCCGTCTCCGGTGCCTCGGGTGGAGCATAAGCTCCGCGCTTAAACGGACGGTTGATATGCGGATTGTAATAGGGGTTTCCTATGGTAACGTTCAGCATTTCTATGCCGCAATCAATGAGACCTTGTACCAGCATATCGCTTTCGGTAAGGTCAAGCTCGCCAGACTCCGCCGTTCCAAATCCGTTAGGCTTTGCAACCATATCGGAAAGTCCGACTCTTGCCACGATCGCCATACTGTCGCCAAGTGCCGCCTTTACAGCTCGAGTGCAGTCAAGATAAAGTCTTGATCTGTTTTCAAAGCTGCCGCCGTATCTTCCCTCTCTCGTGAACGCGGAAAGCATTTCAGAGAGAAGATAACCGTGGCAGGCTTTAACGTCCACCGCGTCAAAGCCTGCCTCCCTTGCGAGAAGCGCTCTTCTTGCGTAAAGCGCGGGGAGAGTATCGAGATACTCGTCCGTCACAACGTTTTCGTCCGTCACGGGGCGCTTTTCCTCATATACCGAGTTGCGGTAAGCAATCATCGGCACGATGCTCTGCCTGCCCGAATGGGTAAGCTGAAGAACGAAAATCTGACGAACACCCGTCTGCTTTTCGGAAATCTCACGCATCTCGCGAAGAAGTGACTTAAATGCATCCATGTTTGCCTCGGTCAACATCATCTGACATACGTTGGTTCTGCCCTCGGGACAAACCGCGTTAGCCTCAAACCAAACGATGCCGGCGCCCGATGCCGCCGCCTTCTTGTATTTTGCTATGGTCAGCTCGCTCGGCGAGCCGTCGGTATTGCAGTCGCAGCCCTCCATAGGCTGAAATACGACTCTGTTTGGAATAGTCAATCCGTTAAGTATGTATTCGCTTTTTAACATTTTACTACCACCTATCAATAAATTCCCGTCCACGAGTCACCAGAGCTTGACAAAAATGAAGCTTGATCGTTTAATTCAACAGTCATTTCGGGTGCCACATAAATTTTGTTTTCCATTTGCGTCTCCTTTTATTTTTATAAATCATTTTATCATATTTTCGCTCAAAATAGTTTAACTTTATTGCTATTTTTAGGTGTTTTATTATAAAATATTGTTGACTTTAAAATTCTGACCGTTCTATAAGTCAAAAGCACTGCTTATTTTACACTATATTGCTATATTTTTATAATATTTTTAAATATTTTAACTCTCTTTTTGTGTTTTTGTTAATTTTGTATTGCAATATTTTTAAATTGGGTGTATACTAATATCATATAGCAAAAATGTGGAGGTAATCATGTCAAACGCACTTTATACACCAACAGCGGATTTTAAAATAGAGCGTTCTCCTCTGACCGTTCTGCAAACGGACATGCACTATCACCATGCCTATCAGCTTTACTACGCGATCGAAGGTGAGCACGAATATCTCATAGGAGATACCTTTTATAAAATATCAAAGGGCGATCTCGTCTGGATCCCCGTCGATACCGTTCACTGCACCGACAGAAAAAGCGCATCGCGCTTTCTCGTATATTTCAAGCCGTCGTTTGTAAACAAATACGTCCAGCCGCTGATGCGCGACAAGCTGCTCGGCAGCAATCCGTTCGTATTCCACGGCGATGCAAGCACCGACGCACAGCTCTTTGAGCTGTTTAACAAGCTACACTCCGAATACGCAAGACAGCAAAAGCAGCCTCAATATGCAGACGAGCTCTTGCTCGTAAAATATCTGCTTCAGATAATGTTCCTGCTTTATACCGCCGAAAACGTATACAGACCCGCAATACCCGAGGACAACAGAATGTCCAACATTCTAAAATACGTCAACGAGAACTATCCCTATATTTCCGGCATGGACGAAATAGCAGGTAAATTCTATATATCAAAGTACTATCTGTGCCACCTTTTCAAGGAGCACATGGAGGTTTCGTTTATTTCTTACCTAAACACCATAAAGATCCGCGCGGCGTGCGAGCTGCTGCGAACGGGAAATCTTCCGCTCTCGCAGATAGCAACAAGCTGCGGCTTTAATTCCACACCCTATTTCTGCAAGGTGTTTAAGGAAGAAAAGGGCGTTTCCCCAAGCCAGTACCGAAAGCAAGCAAGATTGATTTAAATTTCAAAGCTCTCTCCGTCGTCAGGCGTCAGAATTTCAAACGGGTATGCTCCCTTTATACTCTCAATATCCGCGTACCGCGCCGGCTTTGCGTGTATAAAAAATACTCTTTGGGAGTGGCATAAGTCGAGATGCGGTCGAAGCTCGTCCATAGTAAAATGGGCAAGCTCACAAACGAAGCCGTCTATGCTCTCTTTTATAACGTCGGGCATATCCCCCTTCTTGAGTCCGTGAGACATATCTCCGCCGAAAAGCACGCGCTTCTCCCCCTCGGTAACTAAAATAGCATAGGAATTTTTCATGTGCGCCACGGGAATATACTCAACAGTTATATTTTCATCACGGTAAACGACACCCGCGCAGGGCACCTTGAATTTGAGGCGTTCTTCGTCAATATGTCCGTCTCCCGACGTATATATCCACCTCGCGGTTGCGTCAATATGCTCCTGCTCCGTGATAAAAATTTCGGCACTCGACTTTTTATAATACCAATTCATAAGATCGGCAAGGTGCACTATTCCGACAGTGTGGTCGCTATGAACGTGCGTCGTAAACACCGCTCTTAAATCATTTATGCTTTTGCCGTTGCTGACCATAAAGTCAACCATCGGCGCGCCTGCATCTATAAAGTATATAGCACCGCCCGATTCCAGCATCATACAGGTGCAAAATCGGTTTTTCTCGGGCACTCCGTGAGAAGTGCCTACAAAAGTAATTCTCATAACGTATCCTTAGCTCTTTGACATAGTTGCCGCCTGCTTGCGCGTTATCTCGTGCGTAAGCGGCTTTCCAAGATCCACGTACCCTGCTGCTTCAAGTAAAAGCGAACGGGTTATATAGGTTCTCATATCTATCGTCGGCCCTGCCATGTGGGGAATCATCATGACGTTATCCAGCCAGTAAAGCGCGCAATCCTCCTTGGGCGGCTCCTCCTCGAAAACGTCGAGCACCGCGCGGAAGCGTCCCTTTGCAAGCTCTGCTTCAAGCGATCTTTGATTTACCACGCCGCCGCGCGAGGTATTGACAAAAAGTGCTCCGTCTTTTATTCGGGAAAGCAGAGGAGTGTCTATCATGTGATAGGTCGCGTCAAAGAGCGGAGTGTGCAGACTGATTATATCACATTCCTCAAAAATTTGCTCAAGCGACGCCGCCTTTAGTCCGTATTTTTCTACGTCCTCCGCGGGAAGCGGCTTTATGTCGTAAACGAACAGGGATACCTGAAACTGCGCAAGTATTCTGACAAGCTTTCTCGCGATAGTTCCATAGCTTACAATACCGATTTTTTTGCCCATGAGACCTGCGGTGTACCACGGCTCCGGTCTCCACTTTTTCTCGACCTTAAGCTCCCTCGAATATTTTGGGATATCGCGCAGCGCGCACAGGATATAAGCCAGCGTTCCCTCTGCGACCGACTCCGCAAAATAGTCGTTTGCGGATATTACCTTTATGCCGCGCTCCCACATCTCGTCACTGACAAACGGCACCACCGTACCGCCAAGATGTGTAAGAAGCTTAAGCCTCGGTGCGTTTTTAAGTATCTGGGCATCAAGACGCGGAGAACTCCACAGTGTAACGTAGTTTTCGCAATCCGCAATTTGCTCCGCGACCTCTGCGGCAGTCATGCGGTGATTGCTCTCGTTCCATATTGCTCCGCCAAGACGTTCGGCAAGCTCAATGTTTTCCTTATCGAAAAAGGTATTAAATGTATTTCCCCTTGATACGGATATAAGTGATTTCATAGCAGATCTCCTTGACACGTTTATATCTTTATCTCAATTATATCATACGCAAACCGTTTTTTCAATAAAAATATTGCTGTTTAAGGCGTTTCTTTACAAAATATTGCTCTGAGTTATATATCAAAATAGAATTATTTTCAATCAAAAAATTACTATTGCAAGTTAGAATAATTGATGTTATAATATTTGTATCTATACGAGGTGTTAGTGATGAAGCTTTGTTTTTCAACTCTCGGCTGCTCGGATATGAGTCTTGAAGAAATTTTGGCTCTTTGCTCCGAGTACGGCATATCCGCAATTGAAATAAGAGGAATAGGCGGAGTTCTCGACAATTCAAAAATTCAAGCGTTTGCAAAAGAATCGCTAAACGACACGAAAGAGGCGTTCCGCGCAAGCGGAGTAACGCCTACTGTGCTTGGCACCTCCTGCTCCTTCCACAACGCAGAAAGACTTTACGGCTCGATAAACGAGGGGCTTGCGGCGATAGCGCTTGCGGAAAGTCTTAATATCCCCTACGTTCGCGTCTTTGGAGATAAAATTCTTCCCGACGACGAGCTTGGATGTACAGAGCGCGTAATATCGGGCTTAAGGACACTTTGCGCAGCCGCAAAAAAGACCGCCGTTCTCTTGGAGGTACACGGAAATTTCAACACGGTAACGTCGCTCGCGCCAATACTCAATGAGCTTGGCGATAAAAAGAGCTTCGGACTTTTATGGGATATTGAGCATACTCACGGACCTTACGGCGAGGATTGGAGCGATTTCTATAATTTTGCCCGTCCGTTCGTAAAGCACGTGCATATCAAGGACCGTTCTGTCGCAGAGGACAGGCTCGTGCTGATCGGAAATGGAGATATTCCGATAATTCCAATAGTGAAAAGGCTTTTGAGTGACGGCTACGACGGCTGCCTCTCACTCGAATGGGAAAAGAAATGGCATCCTGAACTGCCCGATATACGCACGGCTCTTGACTCATTTATCAAAACAATGAACGAGGTACATACCTGATGGGCGCAGACAGAATAATACTGATAATAATGGCTCTCTTTGCCGTGGCGGGCGGAATCGACAAAATATTCGGCAGCCGCTTCGGACTCGGAGATGCCTTTGAGCGCGGTATACTGCTTATGGGACAGCTTTTTCTCTCAATGAGCGGAATGATAGTGCTCGCTCCCGTAATTGCCAAGGTCTTATCCCCCGTGGTTATCCCCGTATACAGGTTTTTGGGGGCAGACCCCGCAATGTTCGCAGGCTCATTTTTAGCTTGCGACATGGGCGGATATCCTCTTGCTCTTGAGCTTACGGAAAATGCGGACGCCGCCCGTCTCGGAGGAATAATCGCCGCGTCTATGCTCGGCGTTACGGTGATCTTCACCATTCCCGTTGCAATGGGAGTTATAAAAAAAGAAGACCGCCCGTTTGCGGCTAAGGGACTTCTCTGCGGTATAGTTACGGTGCCCGTCGGCATTTTCGTGGGTGGCATAGTCGCAGGCTGCTCGCCGCTGTTCGTGCTCAAAAACACCGTGCCTATAATAATTCTCTCCTTGCTTATCGCGCTTGGGCTGTGGAAGCTTGAACGTATACTCATAAAGTGCTTTACGTACTTTGGTAGATTTATGACGGCGCTTGCAATCGCGGGGCTTGTCGTGGCGCTCGTCGAGAGACTCTGCAAGGTCACGATAATTCCGGGACTTGATATGCTCGACGGCGCGTTCACGGTGATAGGAGATATTGCGCTCATGCTTGCAGGCGCATTCCCGCTCATGTTTATCGTAACCAAGCTTCTAAAAAGGCCGCTCGCGGCGCTCGGCAGAAGGATGAATATAAACGAAACCTCCGTATCGGGACTTCTCACGTCGCTCGTAAATTCCATACCCGTGTTTGATTCCGTAGGCAGTATGGATGAACGCGGAAAGGTCATAAATATGGCGTTTGCCGTATCGGGCGCGTTCGTTTTCGGAGACCATCTGGCATTCACCGCGGGAAGCGATCCCGCCGCAATACTCGGACTCATCGCAGGCAAGCTCGCCGCAGGCGTGTGCGCAGTGCTCTTGGCAATACTTATGACTAAAAAGAAAAAAGGAGAGACATCCAATGTTTGACTTTCATATTCACTCCTCGGTATCCTTTGACACCGACGTTCCCGCAAAAGACATAGCGCTTGCCGCAAAGGAAAAAGGACTTCTTGAAATTTGCTTTACCGACCACTGGGACTATCTTCCCAATCCTACGGATAAGCACGACCTTTTCTCGCTTGAGGACTATGCGGCGGCATACGACGGCTTGCACGTTGATGGACTCAAGATAAGTCGCGGAATAGAGCTTGGCTTCAACGAATGGAATATGGACGAATGCCGCAAGGTGCTGAACGAGCGCAGCTTTGACTTTGTAA
Organism: Oscillospiraceae bacterium; assembly: GCA_015065365.1. Classification (GTDB taxonomy): domain Bacteria; phylum Bacillota; class Clostridia; order Oscillospirales; family CAG-272; genus HGM12713. The sequence continues at coordinate 14,602 of SVQL01000030.1, forward strand.
TCGGCTCGGTGCATTACGCGGACGGCTGCGACCCCCACTACAAGGAATATTGGGAAGGAAAAACCGTTGAGATCGCGTACATGAGATACCTTGAGCACGAGCTCGAATGTATAAGACTTCATAAGGATTTCGACGTTCTCGGTCACCTGACGTACGTTTGCAAGTCACCTCAAAATCCCTTCCACGCGCCGCTTCATTACAGCGAGTGCCGCGAGATCGCGGATGAAATAATGAAATTCCTTATCCGCAACGGCAAGGGCATTGAGGTAAACACCAGCGGCGTTGACAAGGGCGTTGACCTGATACCGTCTATGGACTACGTGCGCCGCTTCCGCGAGCTCGGCGGAGAGATAATTACCGTCGGCTCTGACTCTCACGACGCCGTTCGTGTCGGTCAGTACTGCAAGGAAACGATAGAGCAAATAAAGGATATCTTCGGCTATGTTTGTACCTTCGAGAACAGACAGCCTATATTCCACAAGCTTTAAAATTCATTCGGTGCAAATAGAAAAACCGCTGTTGCTATCAAGGTAAATGATAGCAACAGCGGTTTTTTAATTGTCTGCGTGTGTCCTTCAGAACGTAAACTTATCGCTTTCCTCAAGCTCAAGCAGCTCAACCATTTCGCAAAGTCTTTGATAAGATTTATCCAAGTCGCGCGTCGTATGGGAGTCGCTTCCGAGGTAAAACTTGCAGCCGCACTTCTTGGCTATGCGGTAAACACGCAAAATCCGTTCCATCTCCTCGGTGGGATATCCCGTGTGAAAATTAAGCTCTATACCGACTCCGAGCCTTGCAGCCTTCGTGAAAAGTCGGGTAAATTCACTGTCGGATACCATATCCAAAACGGTAATAAACGCCCCCTGCGGCTCACGCGCTATAAGATGGCAGGTGAGGTGGGCGATTCCTATCTTATGGAAGGGAAGATCCATGTCAAGTATCTTATCAAGCCTTGCCACGTAAGCCTTTGCGCGTTGCTCAAGCGTTGCGCCTGCTTCTATCGTAAAGTCCTTCATGTGTAAGTGCGTCGTGGGAATTATGATAAAATCAAACCTTTCAAAGCTTTGCGGTGATAGCCCAAGCGTCAGGTGCTTATCAAGCTCCGTTTCGCAGCCGAATACGAACTCCACCCCATCAGCCTGCGGAAGCGGAAGCGCCTCGCTTACGTGAGCGCAGTTCTGAGGAGCGTACCAATCGGACGCGCCCTCTACTGCATCGTCCCAAAGATGATCTGTAAGACAAATTTTCTTCAACCCGTTATCCTTCGCATACTTCAATATTCTTTCGGGAGTCTGCATCGGATCCTTCGAGCAGGAGGACAAATGCGAATGGATATGATAGTCGTGATCTACAATATATTTCATATTTTCCCCTTTTATCGCGCAAAGACGACTCTTTATTTTTTTAATATCAGAAGTTAAAATACCACGTCGCAATGTTCAATGCCGTAATACAGCATAGCCGCAACGGCGTCCTCGGTTATCCGCTCGCCCGATACGACTATCGGCACGGCGGGAGGACAGGAAAGGCAAGGATTTGCGAGTATACGCCCTACCGCATCTCGGGTAGGTATCCGCTCAGACGGCGCAAAAATTGCCTCGCGTATGGATATTTCAGCCGTCGGAGAAACAAGCAGAGGCGCACTTTCGGTTATCGGAGATCTTCGAGGAATACTCAACAGCGCATCTTTGAGCGCAAGTACATCCGATTCGGGAGTGAGCATCGCGACGACGAAATCGTTATCTGAAAACTCACATTCAATTCCCGCCTCGCGCAAAAGCCTTGCAAGCGCAATGCCCGTATAGCCGTACTGCTTGGCGTCAACGGTAAATTTAAGCGGCTCGTCACCTATGAGCGAATATCCGTTCTCGGTCAGCTCCTTTTTAATACCGTCAAGCTGCTTTACAAGCGCATCAAGTCTTTCGCGGTAACCGTTTTCTATATACTCGTTCACCTTATCAAGCGATGCTAAAAGCAAGTAAGACGGACTCGTCGAGCCAAAAAGCGAGAGTGAGGGCTTCGCGTTTTCGCGAAAAAAAGCAGGAGCGCCGTGGCTTATATGTAAATACGCGCAGCCCGTCAGCGCAGGAAGCGTTTTGTGCGCTGAGTCACAGCAAATATCCGCTCCAAGGTCTATGGGGTGTGCGGAGCAGTTCAAAAATTTGGTATAAGCACCGTGCGCGTTATCCACGAGCAATAGAACTCCGAATCGATGGCACACCTTTGAGATACCTCTCACGTCACAAATATTTCCGAGATAATCAGGGCTTGTAAGATATACCGCCGTAGGAAGCGTTTGGGAATTGCTCAGGTATTGCTCGATTTCCGCGGCGCTCGGCGTGCATGACAGATAGCTGCCACCGTCGAAAAAAAGCCAATTCACCTCGACGTCAAGCATAGCTGTCGCGTAAATAAATACCTTATGGGCGTTTCGGCATGCTAAAATACTCGGCTTTTCTCCCCTTGTCGCGGCGTATTTTGCCACCAGATAAAGCATAGCGCGTATGCAAAGCGACGAGCCCTCGGTGGAATAAAACGTGTTCGCCCCGAAAAGGCGACTCGCCTCGCGCTCGCTCTCGGCAATTATACCATCAGCATTATAGAGGTCGTCAGCGCCCGTTATTTCCGTAATGTCAAGGTGCTCAAATCCAAGGAGCGACTTGCCCTTGTGCCCCGGCATATGCATTCTCACCGTACCCGACTCCGAATAGGAGCGCGCAAAATCGTATATAGGCGTTTTCATTTTTTCTTTGCGGCAAGAGTTCTTGCGATAGCAACCATTATGGCACATTCCATTCTCTTGCGGAACAGCTCACAGCCGTATTTGTATACGCCGCGGACAGAGCCCGTCGCGTGGTATGCGTTTGCGGCGCAGCCGCCCGAGCAGTAAAGCTTTGCCCAACAGTCGCGGCAGTCCTCGCGGACGTAAACGTTACAAGAGCCGAACTCGTCTCTGACAGCGGTGTTGGTAACTCCGTCGTATACGTTTCCAAGCAGGAATTTTTCCTCGCCGACGAATTGGTGGCAGGGATATAGGTCTCCCCAAGGTGTAACTGCCATATATTCCGTTCCGGAGCCACAGCCCGAAATTCTCTTGTAAATGCAGGGACCGCCCGTGAGATCTATCATGTAGTGGTAGAAGGTAAAGGGCTTGCCCTCGCGGTCGCGCTCAAGCATGAGCTCGGCAAGCTTTTCGTACTGCTCAAGAATTATGGGAAGATCGTCCTCGGTAAGCTCCTCGGGGTCTCCGGGAGCAGACACCACGGGCTCCATGCTAAGCTCGGTAAAGCCAAGATCGAGCATCTGCTTTATGTCCTCAAGAAAATCGGGATTTGCGTGAGTAAAGGTGCCGCGGACATAGTAGTTCTTACCGCCTCTCGCTTCGACAAGCTTCTGGAACTTCGGAACGATGCGCTCCCAGCTTCCGTTGCCCGCGTAGTCAACGCGATAGCGGTCGTGGATTTCCTTACGCCCGTCAAGGCTTATAACGACGTTGCTCATCTCGCGGTTGCAAAAGTCGATAACGTCGTCGTCAATAAGTATTCCGTTGGTAGTAAGCGTAAAACGGAAGTTTTTGCCGTGCTGCTTCTCCACGCTTCTCGCATACTCTACGAGCTGCTTTACAACCTCGAAATTCATAAGCGGCTCGCCGCCGAAGAAGTCTACCTCAAGGTTGCGGCGCGTTCCCGAATTTTCAATAAGGAAATCAAGCGCGCGCTTTCCAACCTCAAAGCTCATCACGGCGCGCTCGCCGTGATATTTGCCCTGCGAGGCAAAGCAGTAGGAGCAGTTGAGATTGCAGGTGTGCGCGATGTGCAGACAGAGTGCCTTTACAACCCCCGAGGTCTTTGCTTTAAGGTGTCCCGCCATAGGCTCGAACGTGTCGGGGCAAAAGAGCTTGCCCGACTCCTTAAGGGATACCACCTGCTCGTAGCACTCGTCTATATCTCCGTCGGTTATGTCCTCGCGCGAGGCGTATTTTTCCTTTATTGCGGATATGATCTGCTCGCGGCTCGCGCACTCAAACATTGAAATTATGTCGTAGGCTACCTCGTCAACGACGTGGAGCGCGCCCGAGCAGACGTCAAGCACGATATTGTATCCACCAAGCTTGTATTGATGTATCATGTTAATTCTCCTTTGATTTTTAACTTATAAAACACGCAAAAAGGAGCTGTTTTTCAGGACAGCTCCTTTTTACTTACAAAATCAGTTGTTTTCGCACTGCTGGTTAGCAATACCGCAGCTGGTCTTGCAAGCGGACTGGCAGGAAGTCTGGCACTCGCCGCAACCGCCATTCTGTGCGCTCTCGCAAAGGTTGCGAGTCTCGATAGTTTCGATATGTTTCATGGTTCTTACCTCCGAGAAGTATGTTAATGAGGACATTATATCATTTTTTTTTGATAAAGTCAATGCTTTTGGAAAAATATTAACCAATTGATAGAATAAAATGGAGTAAAGTATTGAATTTTGCATCAATATATGATACAATTAAATCAAGTAAAAATACTTTGAATTATTGCGAGGAAAAAACATGATCAGAGTTTTGGTTTGGAATGAATTTATGCATGAAAAGACAAAAGAAACGGTTAAAGAAATTTATCCTGACGGTATACATGAGGCAATTGCCGAGTTTTTGGGCAAGGAAGATGATATTGAGGTTAAAACGGCGTATCTCGATCAGGAAAACTGCGGAATCACCAAGGAAATTCTCGACACCACCGACGTTATTATATGGTGGGGACATATGCTCCACGATAAAGTGCCCGATGAGATAGCCGCTATGGTAAGAGACGCTGTGCTTGACGGTATGGGGGCTATTTTCCT
>SVQL01000031.1 GCA_015065365.1 Oscillospiraceae bacterium
GCAAAGAAGATAAACAAGGCTATATTCCCCGGAATTCAGGGCGGTCCTCTTATGCACGTTATCGCAGCAAAGGCTGTTTGCTTCGGTGAGGCGCTCACCCCCGAATTCAAGGCTTACCAGCATAACATCGTAGAGAATGCTCGCGTTCTCGCAGACGGACTTCTTGCCGAGGGCTTCGACCTCGTTTCCGGGGGTACGGACAACCACCTCATGCTCGTTGACCTTCGCCCCATGAAGATCACCGGCAAGGAATTTGAGGCAAGACTTGACGCGGTACACATCACCGTAAACAAGAATGCTATCCCCAACGATCCCGAGAAGCCTTTCGTTACCTCGGGTGTTCGCGTAGGCACTCCCGCAGTAACATCCAGAGGTCTTGGCACCGAGGACATGAAGACGATCGCTAAGCTCTTCGGCCTTGTTGCAAAGGACTTTGAGAACAACGCAGACGCAGTTCGCGCAACTGTTGCAGACATTTGCAAGAAGTATCCCCTTTACAGATAATTTTAATACAAAAAGGCTTCCCCATTCAAGGGGAAGCCTTTTTGTTGAAAGCGACTTGCCGTTCTATGAAATTTTCTTTATTCTTTGCGTTTCGTTTTACGGGAGGAGCAAGCCCCTCCCGTTCTTATTTTTTGTTTAAAACGGACAGTCGAGGACGCCTGTCCCTACAAATTTTAAAATTAAATTTATTTGCTTAAATATTATTTGTTCAAGATTTTAATAAAAACATAAATTAGCGATATTTTCATGTATGTAGGGACAGGCGTCCTCGACTGTCCGTTATATAAAATAAAAGTCGTCGGTGCGTAGAGTCCGACGACTTTCTTCATTAGAACACATCAACGATATTCAACCAATGAATAATATTTACTTGATGTGTCCGTCTAATAATAAATTCGTGTGAAGCTTTTTGGCTCCACCTTTTTCACGAAAAAGGTGGAACGCATCCCCGCGTCCCCCCAAAAAAACGAAAGGCGGCGGTGCGTAGAGTCCGCCGTCTTTCTACATTAGAAAATACCAACAATATTCACCCGATAAATAATATTTCCTCGATGTGTCCGTCTAATAATAAATTTGTGTGAAGCTTTTTGGCTCCACCTTTTTCACGAAAAAGGTGGAACGCATCCTCGCATCCCTCGCATCCTACTTTCTGCCGGTCGAGCCGAAGCCGCCCTCGCCGCGAGCGGTGTCATCAAGCTCCTCGGCAACCTCAAAGTCAGCCGCAACGTAAGGCGTAAACACTATCTGTGCGATTCTCTCGCCATTCTCCACCGTCTGCGCCACGTCTGTGTGATTGTGAAGCGCAACCATTATCTCTCCGCGATAGTCGCTGTCGATAACGCCTACTTTGTTCGCAGGCGCAAGTCCGCGCTTGCATGCAAGTCCGCTTCTTGCATAAACCAATCCGACGTATCCCTCGGGAATAGCCATGGCGATACCCGTATGCACAAGTACAGTCTTGCCGGGCTCTACCGTCACCGCGGTTTCCTCGCAAGCGTACAAATCAGCGCCTGCCGCGCACGCAGAGCCGTAGGTTGGAATAATTGCGTTTTCATTAAGCTTCTTAATTTTCATTGAAAATCTCATTTTTCTTTTCCGTCCTTCTTAATTTAAAAGGCTCGGGCTGATTTCGTCAAGCCCGAGCCTTCCTTTTACGCCGCGCCTTTATTACTTCGTTGCGTAAAGATAAATGAAAAATACTACTGCCAATACGACGAGCACGAATGCGAGTACCGTCGTTACTCTTGCGAGTATCTTATCTCTCGTTTTGCTCTTACCCTTTGCGAAAAAGGTCTCAGCCGCTCCTGCTATCGTACCCGAAAGTCTCTTATCCTTTCCGGACTGAAGAAGCACCATAGCGATAAGAAGCACGGAGAATACCATGATAATTATACCCAATGTGATTTCTACTGCACCCATTGTTTTCACCTCCAAACACAGAATTAACGCCGAAATATATCGGCGAACCAAGTCATTAACAGATATATTGTATCACAAACAGTTTGAAAAATCAAGAGTTATTTTAATATTTTTTATTTTTTTCCGAAATCAGCCTCTGCGCACTACCGCTCCGACGGTAAAGCACACGCCGAAAGCAAGCATATCGGCAACAACAACCGTAGGCCCTACGGGCGTTGAAAGGACGATTGAGGCAAGTATTCCGAACGCCGCGCAAGCCACGGATATGCACGCCGCCGTAACGGTGACTCCCCTGAAGCTCTTGCAAACTCGCATAGCGGCAAGCGCGGGGAAAACGACGAGCGCGGATATGAGAAGCGAGCCGACAAGCTCCATGGCAAGCACGATTATAAGCGCTATAACCACCGCCACCAAAAGATTATACATCGCCGTCCACACACCCGACGCGCGTGAAAATCCCTCGTCAAAGGTAACCGCGAATATTCGGTTGTAAAACAGTATAAACACCGTCAGCACCACAGCCGACGCTATGACGCATATCCATACGTCCGCTAATGTAAGCGTGACAATTGAAAACGAGCCGAACAGAGTACTGCAAACGTCTCCCGCTACGTTTGCCGACGTCGAAAACACGCTCATAAGCATATATCCAATCGCAAGAGCACCAACGGAGATCATAGCGATAGCCGCATCTCCCTTGATTTTTCTGTTTTTTCCCACGCAAAGCAAAAGCACAGCCGACAAAACTGTCACAGGAAGAACAAAAATCAAATTATCCGTAACGCCCAACACGGTAGCCACCGCCATCGCGCCGAACGCAACGTGGGACAGTCCGTCACCGATAAAAGAAAACCTCTTGAGCACGAGAACGACACCGAAAAGTCCCGCGCAAAGCGCGATAAGAATTCCAACAACAAACGCGTATACAACGAAATCGTAGGAGAGATACTCTCCAATGAGGGCAAGCTTATTCATTACACTCCCCCCTTCCAACGGCAAAGCAGGGACTGTTTTTGTAGTCCTCCGCCGAGCTGAAAAATTCGGGAGTAGCGCTCATGTGCAAAACGCCGCTCGCATATTTGAGCGCAGCTGAAATATCGTGAGTTACCATTATAACCGTTATTTTTTCTTTGCGGTTAAGCTCGGATATTAAGTTATACATGTCCGCAGTTGCGGCAGGATCGAGACCTGATACCGGCTCGTCAAGGAGCAGCATATCTCCCGTCGCGCACAGCGCGCGCGCAAGCAATACTCTTTGCTGCTGACCTCCCGAAAGCTCGCCGTAGGATTTTTTTGCAAGCTCCGCTATGCCGAGTCTCTCCATACACTCGACAGCAGCCCTTTTATCCTCGCGCGTATAAAAAAGCCTTTTCCCGAGCTTCGCTACTCTGCCCGAAAGCACCACCTCGCGCACCGTTGCGGGAAAATCCCGCTGTAATTCATTTTGTTGCGGAAGATATCCTATGTATTCTATACCTTCCTTTATTATCTCGCCGCCCTCAGGAGCTTTAAGTCCCAAAAGCGCCTTCATAAGCGTGCTTTTACCCGAACCGTTATCTCCGACAACGCACAGATAATCTCCCTTATTTACCCAAAAATTCACGTGCTCGCAAACACTCACCCCGTCATATCCGAGCGAGAGGTCACGGCAAATTATCTGAGGCATACCATACTCCTCTTACTTCAAAATTTCTTCGAGTACTCTTACGTTACTCTCCATTATTCCGACGTACGTCGCGCCGTTTTTTATATCGTCGCCCGTAAGCGACTGCATTGAGTCAAGCGTTCTTATTGCCAAGTCAGTGCGCGCCGATGCTCTTATTACGCTCTCGGCAAGCGCGCAGTCGGAGCTTTCCGTCACAAGCACCCACCGCACACTTTGTTCGTCTGCCTTTCTTGCAAGCCGCACGACGGTCTCAAAATCCGCGCTCGTGTCGGTAGTACAGCCCTCGAACGCCGCGTAATACTTAAGCCCGTAATCCTCAAAAAGATATACAAAGGGAAATCTGTCCGCAAAAATCAACGCATCATCCGTATCTTTTGCAACGTTTCGCATTTTTGCGTCAAGCTCTGTCAGCATTTTCTCATAGGTGTTAAAATTCTTTTTGTAAATTTCACGGTTTTCGCCGTCGATCGCGCAAAGCAACTCCAAAATCGCTTCCGACGCAGCCTTTGCATTGTCTATTGAAAGCCACAAATGCTCGTCAAAGGTGTGCTCGTGATGCCCGTGACTATGCTCGTGCTCCTCACCGTGGTCGTGCTCTCCGCTCTGCGAGGAAACCTCGTAAAGCTTAATGCCCTCAAGCTCGGAAAGCTTGATCACGGTCGTGCCCTCCTCTGCCGCCTCGGCAACCCATTTGTCCGATTCGCCGCCAACAAGAATAAGCACGTCGCATCGCTTTATTTTCGCAACGTCTTGGAAGGACGGCTGAAAGCTATGCATGTCCGTACCGTTCTCAACGAGAAGCGAAAGCGTTACGCCCTCGCTATCCCCAAGGACGTTTTTTGCCCAATCGTATATGGGGAAAACGGTACAAAGTATTTCTACTCCGTCCGCGTCCCTCGCGCAACCGAATGAAAAAGGAACACACACAAGAACGGCAAGGCACGCAAGCGCCGCTATAATTCTTTTTGCCGCTCTCATCTCTTTCCCGTCTCCTTACAGCCTCCGCACCTGCCAAAAAGCACCGTAGCTTCCTCGTTTACCGAAAAATCGCTTATGCTGCGAACCCTGTCAAGAAGCTCGTCCGAAACGGACTCGTCGAGATGTATCAGCCTTCCGCAATCCATACATTTAAGATGTAAATGAGTGTCGCAATGCTCGCCCATAACTATCTGGTACGACCATTTTCTGCTTCCGTCCTTGGAAAATTTTTTAACCGTGCCGTCCTCAACAAGATGCGTAATCAATCTGTAAACCGTGCTTTTGCCGGGTGCTGAGTCACCGCAGCGATCGCAAAGCTTTTGCATAAGCTCCTCTACCGTATATGCCGAGTCACAGTTTTCCTCAAGTATCTTTTTAAGTATTTTCTTTTGCTCGGTAACGTACTCTGCCATACCGCGCCTCCAATTTGAGAATAATTCTCAAATATTATACTTCATATTCCCGATTTTGTCAAGTAGCAACTTTGATTTTGAATAAAAAAGCGCGGCAAACCGCTTCATGCTGTGTTTACCGTGCTTTTGTTTTGATTTTTATTTCATTTTCATAAGGCGAGAAGTATCTGCAATAACTATGAGAGTCATCTTATCGGTAAGAGGTGCCGTGGGGTCTATTGCAACGTCAACCTTTTCTCCCGTTCTTATTGCAATGATATTAAAGCCGTATTTCTTTCTCAAATTAAGCTCGATAAGGTTTTTGCCTACCCACTCGCTCTTTACGTCTATCTCAACAATAGATACGTCCTTTGACAAGGAAAGCATATCCATAAAGCCCGAGCTTAACATATTTTTAGCAAGACGGACACCCGACTCCTTCTCGGGAAATACCACTCTGTCCGCGCCGACGCGGATAAGTATTTTCTGATGCATCTCGCTTCCGCACTTCGCAACAACCGTTTTAACACCGATCTCCTTGCAAAGCGTGATAGCCATAACACTCGCCTCAAGATTTCCCGCCATACAGATAATAACGGTATCTATTTCCGAAATGCCAAGACGCTCTAAAACCTCAGCATCGGTAACGTCCGCACACTTACAGATCGGAAGATATGCCGCAGCAAGATTTACCGCACTTTGGTTCATATCTATGGCGATAACCTCCATTCCATTTTCAACAAGCTCCTTGGCAACCGCCATTCCATATCTTCCAAGCCCGAATACTGCGTAAGTTTTCTTTTTTTGCATATTCTCTCTCCTTTATCCTATACTGATTTCCTCAACAGGATCGGAAATCGCGTTTTGATCCTTTCCTCTGCTACCAAGTGCTACGGCAAGAGAAATCGGACCTACTCTACCGAAATACATGGTGAAAATTATAATTATTTTTCCAAGTGAGTCAAGCCCCGATGTAACGTTTCTCGACAGTCCGACGGTCGCCGTAGCACTCATAGCTTCGTAAAAAACGTCGAGCGAGGACGCGTCCGTCGTCATTGACAGTAATACGGTCGACGACAAAAGTATGCAAACGAACGTAGCGACGACCGCCACTGCCTTGCGTATCGAATCCGCGGATATCGCGCGGTTAAAAAGCGTAGCCGACTGCTTGTTTCTTACGGTCGAGAGCGCGGAGCACAGCAAAACCGCCACCGTTACCGTCTTTACTCCGCCCGCCGTGCCTACGGGAGAGCCGCCGATAAACATAAGTATCATCGAAAGTATTGCTCCCGCCCCCGTCAAGCTCTCCTGCGGGACTGATGCAAAGCCTGCCGTTCTCGTCGTGACCGACTGAAAGAGCGAAACCTGTATTTTATCGATAAGTGATAGGCTGCCGATGCTTTCGGGGTTGTTATACTCAACGATAAACAGGAAAAGTCCGCCGCCGAAAATAAGGGAAAGCGTGGTAACTATTGCTATCTTCGAGTGCAGAGTCAGATGCCTGAATACCCGTCTGTTTTTGGGTGTTCTGCCCCTCAAGACGCGAAGTACGTCCCACCAAACGATATAACCGATACCGCCAATAATTATCAAAGCAGAGGTTACAATATTTATAATTGGATTGGTCGCATAATCGTAAAGACTGTTCTCACCGATTATGTCAATTCCCGCGTTACAAAACGCCGACACGGCATTAAACACGGATATCCAGATTCCGCGAGCGCCGAAGCTTGGCACGAAAACCGTCATGTAAAGCAGCGCGCCTATCCCCTCGATAATGAGCGTACCTAGCAAAATGTTGCGTATGAATTTCGCAAGCCCCGACATGGTGTTAAGGTTAAAGGCATCCTGAAGCAGCAGCCTGTCGCCTATACCCATTTTTCGGTTAAGCATAAGCATAAAGCCCGACATAATAGTAATAATACCAAGTCCGCCTATCTGAATTAAAATAAGAATTACGATTTGCCCGAATACGCTCCACGTCGTAGCCGTGGGAACGGTCACAAGTCCCGTGACGCAGGTTGCCGTCGTAGCGGTAAACAGCGCGTCCACGTACGGCACGGCGTGTCCGTCAGCAGCGCTTATGGGAAGCGCCAAAAGCAGGCTACCCACGCCTATTGCCACAATAAAGCTGAGCAATATTATCTGTGTCGTTGACAAAGAGAATCTCCCTCTTTTGTTCATAAGCATTTCCCCCATACGAAAGAACTTATATGTCAAAATCCATTATAGCATATTTTTCTGAATTTTTCAACTGTTTTTTACCTCTATTTCATTAAAAGCATTAAAAGTAAAAGCCAATAATTTACTCATACATCTTGAAAAAAGCCGCGGTATATGATATAATTATAAATTGATGTAATATTTTGGCGGCGGCTTGAATAGCCTAAAGCCTATGAAAATTAAAAACAAAGGAATTTTAAGGAGAAATATAAACCATGAAGCTTGGTATCGAGGGCAAACCTTCAGGTTTCATATCTCCATATTTTCCTCATAAATGTCGATATTACTTGATACTGGGTGTTTTTTCGCACAACCAAATTATAAGTCCACATATCTCTATGCGAATCCATGCGAAAATGGAGTAAAAATGGCGTAGAGAAATAATCGGATTGCAGATGCGAAAAAGACCACTGCTACGCTTTCAAGAAAGTAAAAATCTCCCTTGATTGGCTCAAAATATGCCATTTCAGTATAGGGTTATCACAAAGTAGGTTCATTTCCTACTTTTTCGCGTTTTACGCCAAATTTTACGCCATATAAGTTTAATACAAATATAGTTATTTATCCGAAGGTATGTAAAGCTATTGTCATTTATTCTCCTCACTTCCACACACACTAAAACTCAGAAAAATAGGGGCTGTCTCAAATGCGAAAAAAGCATTTGAGACAGCCCCATATCACATCCTCACGACCTTATAAATTCAAAAGAACTATTGATGCTACGCCAACGGCAAAGCCGATAATCTGGCGCACGCTGAATTTTTCCTTGTTAAAGATAAGAGAATAAAGGAACACTATCACCACGCTACCTCCCGAAATAACGGGAAACATAACCGATGCGGGAAAATTCCGATTATTAAGATAAATAACAAAAAAGTTTGTAAGTCCGTTTGCAACACCGCAAAGGAGCGCAAGCCACCAGCCACATCTCACAACCTTACCCATAATAGGTCTTTCGGATTTAGAGAGAAGCGCCATTACAACAAGTATAACCACAACCATGGCAAGTGCCACAATCATAAATAGATTATCGCCATCCTTGCCGAAATACTGCGTCTTAGCCTTCTGCACGATTGAGCACATTCCGTTACCGATAAAAGCAAGCGTAACGAAAATTATCCACTTAATGCTCACCTTTTTATCCGACGCATCCTTTTCGTAATTAACCATAACCAAGGACACTACCAAAAGAATTATACCGATTATCAGAGTAATAGAAACCGATTCGTCAAGGAATAATATTCCGTAAAAGCTCGGCAACAATAGCGAACAAGAAATTATAAGAGAGGTTTTAGCCAATGAACCGTAGTATATAGCAAGCATTGCAGCGCCCGTTGCAACAGCGTAGGAAATCGCAAATCCCGCAGACGGCAATAAAAGCTTTGCCGAATAAAACCATTCCTTACCCGTAACTAAAAAAACGATCATAGCAAACAGTGAAACCATTGCTGAAAACAAATAGGTTCCTCCGTCGCACCGCTTGTTAAATTTCTGCTTCAATATATTTTGAACGGATACGGTGAACGCGCATATACCCAATAAAAAATACGTCAAGGGCTTTTTCCTCCCAATATGTAAAGTGTAACTTATATTATATCACAAAAGTCTTTGTTTTTCAAGTACAAATTTTCCTAAAAAATTGTACTATCGTCCTTTTTTCAAAAAAACAATTGACATTTTACCGATTTACCTATATAATTATTTTGTAAGCTCTAATGAAGGGGATATAGCTATGGTATTCAAATACGACGTAGAAAAGATAAAAAACTTAATATGGCATTTTCATAACGTAACCGGTATCAGCATAAGTATTCGCGATTCCGAGTTTAATCACATAGCAACGTGTCCGGAAAATCTTATTGAATTTTGCAGAATAATACAAGCCTCGGATGAGGGACACCGCCGCTGTCAAACGTCAGACAGCACTCTGTTTGCAAGTTGTCTTGAATGTAGGCAGTCTTTGACACACACCTGTCACGCAGGACTTGCAGATACGGTCGTCCCGATATACAATAACGGAGTTTTGCTCGGCTTTATTATTTTCGGTCAGGTTGGCTCAAAATCCAAAAAAAAGCCTTCCTTTGCAAGCATATATAAAAAGGTAAGCGACTTGGGTATCGACAAAGAAAAGCTTAGAATTGCATACGATGAGGTGGGCTTTTTCAAGGAAGACAAAATTTTAAGTGCCGCAGAAATCGTAGCAATGCTTACTAAATATATAATGATAGACCAGATAATCCAGCCGTATTACGATAGCGGAATTGAAACGATAATCAAATACATTGACAATCACCTCACGGACGATCTGTCCGTCCCCGTTATTTGTAACACGTTCAATATATCCAAGAACTCTCTTTATAAAATGTTTGCTACTCACCTTGGCTGCGGTGTAAACGAATACATAAGTCTAAGACGGATATCGCGCGCCGAGCAGCTTCTTAAAACGACCAACATACCGATATATCAAATATGCGAGCGTTGCGGAATAGACAATTACCAATATTTTTGCCGACTTTTCAAAAAAGAAAAGGGTATCACCCCTCTACACTACAGAAAAAGATGGGAAAGCGGCAAGGAAACGAAAAAGCCGCAAGAAGGAGAAAACGAAAATGTATAAAATTTCAGTACCTATAAAAAACACCTCCTTGACGAGTAAAACGCGTGACGACTATCTTAAGCTTCTCAAGGCTTCAAAAATTGACAGAGTGTTTCTCGTAGCATCGGAATCCTACGATGACGAGCAGAAAACTCAACAGCTCATCGCATCAATCAAGAAAAACGTTGATTTTTTGAAGGATAATGGTATTGACAGCGCGGTTTGGATAGGAATCACCATAGGTCACGGATATCTGCTTGCCGGTGATATCCGGCAAGATGCAAAGAGCAACAAGCCGCTTATAAATTTGGCAGGGCAGACAATCGGCGGTACGTCATGTCCGCTTGACGAGAGCTTTAGAAAAAGGCTTTCAAAACAAGTTGCCGATATTGCAAGATCAGGCGTTAAAACGATAATGCTTGACGACGATTTTCGTCTTTCCGTCCACGGCGGTGAATTTTGCTGTGCGTGCGACGAGCATATGGAAGTAATAAGCAAGCTTTGCGGTGAAAACGTTTCCCGCGAGCAGCTCAAGGAGCTTGCTTTCAACGGCAAGCCAAACAAATACAGATCCGCGTGGATTAAGGCGCAGGGCGATTCACTTCGCCTTTTGGCAAATGATATAAGACGTGCGGTGGATGAGGTTGCACCCGACGTCAGTATATTTCCCTGCACCTCTCCCTGCACATGGGACGTTGACGGAACTTCTACCGTCGAGCTTGCAAAGATACTCGCGGGAAAGAACCGATCCGAAGCAAGACTCATAGGCGCACCGTATTGGGTAACGCACGACGCACGCCCCTTCTCTATGGTTTTTGAAACGGAAAGAACCTACGCCGCGCTTTGCCGTGACAGCGGCGTCAGAATAATGGCTGAAGGCGACGTATACCCCCGTCCGCGCTACAATACCCCATCCTCACATCTCGAGCTTTTTGACGCGGTTATGCGCGCAGACGGAAGCTTTGACGGCATACTGAAATATATGGTAGGCTATCACACGAGCGCCTCATACGATACGGGGTATTTTGAAAGACACGTATACAACCTTAAAGTCATGGAAGAAATCAGCGAAATTTTCGACGGCAAGACCGCCTGCGGCGTTTACATACCGACGCGCCCCTCGCTTTTTGCCAATGCGGATTTCTCCGTTGGAGTCGCGCAGGAGCGTTACACGCAGCCTCTGGCCGGTAACGTGCTTACTTCCCTTTCCATTCCTACAACCTACGATTCACAACACGGCGTGTGTGCCGCCGTATTCGGAGAAGAAGCGCGCCACGTGTGCGCCGACGTTATTGAAAAAGGCGCGGTGCTTGACGGCGTTGCCGCAGTTATTCTTAAAGAACGGGGAATTGACGTAGGTCTAGTGGGAGAACGGCGCTTTGAATCAATCCGCGCAAATGCAACGGTTCCCGCAGACGAGTCTGAAAAGGTGTTCGTGCTACACAAAAGCGCACGACTTTTAAAAACAGACCTTAAGACCACCGCAGAGGTGCTTATCAAAATTGAGGTAAACGGCGAATATCTTCCGCTTATTTACAGGTATGAAAACGCAAACGGACAGCGTTTTCTCGTATATATGACGGATACCATGGCAAAACAGTACGTTTCCGACCTTTGCCGTGGCTTTATGATACAAAATTCAATGACGGATACCGTTGAGTGGGTGTCCCGCAAGAAGCTTCCCGCAAAATGTCTCGGGAATCCCGACCTTTATATGCTTTGCAAGGAAAAGGACGGGGCTACGTCGGTAGGTCTTTTCAACTGCTACGCCGACAGCATACTTTATCCAACAGTTAAGCTTGATAAGAGCTATTCCGAAATACGCTTCGTAAACTGCGTAGGCAGACTTGACGGAGATACCGTGTATCTCGACAAGCCACTCGGAGCATTTGAATTTGCAGCGTTTGAGGTGAAATGATGTTTAAAAAAGCTATACCGATATTTCCGCGGGAAATAAGTAAAAAGATGAACAGTCTCGCCGTTTTCAAGCTGACGGCAGGCACACTTCGGGGAACGGAGCTTCACGTAGCCGCCGCCGACTTTTATCAGTTGAAAATCAACGGTAAGCTCGTGGCGCACGGTCCCGCACGCACGGCAAAGGGCTACGCGAGAATGGACGTAATCTCACTCGACTCGTTTGATAGCGAAAAAAACGAAATTTCAATATCCGTTGCGTCGTATAACTGTTTATCGATCAGTACCGTTTTTCAGCCCTCATTTTTGTGTGCTGAGATCGTGCGCGACGACGAAATTTTAGCATATACGGGACACGATTTCGACTGCTACGTATCAAACGAGCGCATAAGGGAAGCCGAGCGCTACTCTCCACAGCGTCATTTTTGTGAGATTTGGGATTTTACCGCGCCGGAATGGGGCAAAAAAACGGTTGCCGAGCCGATAGAAAGCGCCCCCGTGATAATTAGCCGCGTCGCGCCATATCCCGTATATAACGAAATAAAGCTTACGGAGGCCACGCGCGTAGGAGCGCTCAAATTTGACGCGTCTATAACTCCAAGGTACGAGTTCGTTTCATTCGTACTGTCAAAAAGATGGGGGATTTTTGACTATGACGAGATAAAGCATCACTCCTTTGAATGGGTACAGCAGCATACGCAAATAGCTCAAAAATCAAACGTAAAGCTCCCCGAATCTATCAAAGCAGGCGAGTACGCAACGTTTGATTTTGGAAGAATAGAAGTAGGGTTTATCACGCTTGAGGGTGTAGCCAAGGCTGACACGGAGCTTGTAATCGCCTTCTCCGAATACTCCCGCAACGGAGTATTCGAGTTTACCGACATTGATACTCATAACGTTATAGACCTAAAGCTAAAGTGTGGTGAAAAATACAATTTCAATAGCTTTGAGCCGTATGCCGCAAGGCACGTTTACGTTGCGGTGAAAAAAGGTATATTTGATATACATAGTATTGGAATTACCACGTTTGAAGCTGATATTTCTGCGGTGTTTATTCCAAACACGTCCGATAAAATATTGAACGGCATTTTTTTATCATCCGCACGAACCTACGCTCATAATGCGGTGGATATTTATACAGACTGCCCTTCAAGAGAGCGAGGCGGTTATCTCTGCGACAGCTATTTTACCGCCAAGGCAGAGTATGCAATGTTCGGGAAAGCTCCTACCGAGGAAGCCTTTTTACAAAACTACCGTCTGTATAAAAACGAAGGTGAATTTCCGGAAGGCGTACTGCCGATGTGCTTCCCGTCCTCGGCACTTGATTCAAACCTGTTTATACCGCAGTGGACAATGTGGTACGTAATCGAAGTCGAGGAATACGTCAATATCCGCGGTCACGAAAGTGAAAAGGAGCTTTTCCGCGAGAGCATATTCAAGCTATTGGACTTTTACGCCCGTTATGAAAATAGCGACGGGCTTCTCGAGCGCCTGCCCTCTTGGAAATTTATAGAGTGGAGTCGCGCAAACCAATGGACGAAGGACGTAAACTATCCCACGAACTTCCTTTATTCAAAGGCGCTTGAATGTGTGTATCTGCTTTACGGAGACACAAAATATCTAAAAAAAGCAGAGCACGTTCGCCAAACCTCCGTGGAACAGTCATTTAACGGCAGACTTTTCCTCGACCACTCGGTAAGAGACAGCGAGGGCAAGCTGCAGCTGCTCAACGATTGTTCCGAGATTTGTCAATATTACGCTCTGCTATTTGCCAACATCGATATAAACGATGAAAAGTACGATTACTTAAGAAATCTCGTTTTGACCGTCTTCGGCGCGGGACGCACGGTTCTTACCGAGGAAATTGAACCGATAAATGCGTTTATCGGCGTATACCTGCGCATTGAGGCGCTTTTAAAAATGGGAGAGGACGACCTCGTTATAAGTGACGTAAAGAGCTTTTTCGGCGGAATGTCAGACAAAACGGGCACTTTGTGGGAAAACAGACAGATTACGGGTAGCCTTGACCACGGCTTTGCCGCCTATGCAATTGCCGCATATAAGAGCATTATGCAAAAACGCGGTGAGCTCCCACAAGACTGAGCATCTTGATTTTTCATAATAACGACAGCGTTGCAGAGACAATCCCGACAGATTGGAGTGATTTGCCCATTAAGGACGTCACGCCAATCTGTCGTTTTTTATTACGCTTCTTTACCGCGTTGATACGATTTGGTATTTTTTGTGTGATTTTTTTCCTTGCATTGACGTTAAGTCGGGACAAAAGTGCAATTTTTAGGGAAGAATTGTGCTTGATTTTTTTCTTGCGCTATGTTATAATTAAGATGTACATAGTAACCGACATTTTTTCCAAGCGCAACCAGCGATTTGTGCATAAATGCAAAAACTCAACGAAATCAAGCCCAAGCCGCGCGTCGCGCCCACGAAAAAAACAGTTCCTATAAACACACAAAAAAACAATACAGAAAAAGGAGAAGAAGATGAAAAAAAGAATTTTAAGTATCTTGCTTGTAGTTACTATGCTGGCAGTTATGATTCCTGCCTTTGCGGTAACCTCAAGCGCCGCAACCACGGTAACTGACTGGACTGCCAGCACCATCACTCTCAAAACCCCCGACGATTTCAAGGCCTTTCACGACCAGATACGTACGAAGGGCAAAGGCGCATTTGCAGGTCAAACAATAAAGCTTGGTGCAGACATTGATATGACCGGCTATACCTTTAATATGTTTGACGCGACCGATGCAAACAATTACGTTGGATTTGCGGGAATATTCGACGGTCAGTATCACACACTTTCGGGTATTAATGCCAATGCAGCAAATTGCACCGGATTTTTCGGCAATCCCGGCAACCCCGCTGAAGGCGAACCTCCTCACGTACAGATTAAAAATCTTGCGTTGGTAAATACAACCATTAAAGGCACTGATTGCGGAGTATTTTATGGAATAGTTAACGCAAAAGTAACTTTTGAAAATGTATACAACGCAGCATCTATAACCGGCTCAGGACATAACGCAGGATTTATTGAAAGCACACGTTGGAGCAGCCCTGATGTTGAGTTCATCAACTGCATATTCGACGGAACTGTACAGGGAAGCGGTTATACATCTAGTGGTTTTATTGGTGGCAACCTTATTAGTGGTGCCGGTAAAGATGCCCCCGTATTTACTAACTGCCTTGTTGCCGGTACCATTAAGAACGGCAATAGTATATACAATGGTGGATATAAATTTTTAGGAAATGCAAGCAACTCAACGGTTGCGACTTACACCAACTGCATTCAATACAATAATTATTACCAGAACGATGCCGACGGACAAACTTATGCCGTATGTCCTGAGCTTGTTTCGGTAGGCTCCGGATTTGACGCAAAGACTCCCGAGGGTTGGACGGCACTCAACGAGGGATATCCCGTTCCCAACACCCTGCTTCCATTCTTCATGGACAAGGTTGCGGGCGCGCGTACCGCTGAAACCGAGGCCTTGGTAACCGAGCATTACGCTTACCAGACCAACGCTGACAGAACCTCCATTCGTTTCGTAGCAGCCGTAAACGGCGAGGCTGACGGCTTCACGGCAGTCGGTCACGAAATAATCGCCGTTACCGAGTCCGGTAAGGTCTGGACCAACGTAACCGACGGAGCTGCTCCCGACGTTACCACGGTTTACACCTCCGTTCTTGAGGACGGCGTAAGCAAGGCTGCAAGCGACTGCGGCGGCGACTACGTATTCGTTTCAACCGTTAACGGAATCGCAAAGGACGTAGGCACGGTAACCTTTATCGTCAAGACGTTCTCCAAGGATGCAGAAGGTAACGTAACCTATTCCGATATGTGCGTGATCAAGTTCGACACGGCGTCGGTATAAAAGGAGGAATTAAGATAATGAAAAAATATATCATTCCCGAAGCAACGCTTTTGAAGCTTTCATCCGAGGACGTTATGAATACGTCAAGCGGACTCAGGGTAAACAACGGCGACGCTGACGTTACGCAGAACATCTACGAAATAGGTAGCGAGTTCTGGCTCTGATAAAAACACGATAGGGCTGTTGCCGTATAAGACTTCAAGGTGCTTACATCTTTCTTATATAGGGCTTGACAGCCCTATCAATTCGCGCATTTCCATTCAATAACATCTCAAGGAGATATTACTAATATGAAGAAAAGATTTTTAGGCGCGCTTTTAGCCGCTGTAATGCTTATCTCGGTTACGTCCGTCTTCTCCGTGGTTTCAAGCGCGGAAACGACTGTCACAGACTGGGATGCGAACGTTATCACGCTTAACACCGCCGACGATTTTAAGGCGTTCCACGACAAGATCGTAAACAAAACCACCTTTGCAAATCAAACGGTTAAGCTCGGCGCGGACATAAACGTAAAAGGCTACAGCTTCACGAAAATCACCGCCGCAGACCAGCAGTTCCTCGGAACGTTCGACGGTCAGTACCACACGGTTTCGGGCATAACCGCTACTCTTGAGGCTTACCGCGGCTTCTTCGGCTCGGTCGGCGAGGGCGTTACGACCGGCGGCTTTAAGAATCTCGCAATTACGGACAGCACGTTTTCAACGTGGTCGGCTTGCGGAATATTCTACGGGAACCTTCACGGCTCAACTACCTTTGAGAACGTATATCTTAACGTTTCCACCGTCAACGGCGCAGGCGGCGCGATGGGCGGATTTATCGGCAGAATGAGCTCAGCCACGGCTACGGTCAGCTTCAAAAACTGCGTTTTTGACGGCGCGATGACCACCAAAAACGGCTCGAACGGCGGCGCGTACAGCTACGCTCCCTTCGTAGGCTCGCTTGAGAACGCCGCTACCGTTTCCTTTGAGAACTGCCTTATTTACGGCGATTTCACGAGAAAAGAGGACGCGGCGAACGTTTGGGCGGGAGCCGGCAAGTTCATCAACACCGTTGGCGCAAACTGCGCCGCGCAGATATCCTACGAGGATTGCATTCAGTTCAACGAATATTATCAGTACACCTCGGCAGGCAGAGCCTACGCGGTATGCCCCGAATGGACTGCCATAGGAACGGGCGCAACTGCCAAGACTCCTGCGGGCTTCACCGCGCGCAATGCAGGCTATCCCGTACCCACCACGCTTCTGTGCTACTTCCCCAACGATCCGAGCGCGGCGAAATTCGTTGAGTTCCGCGACGCTGAAGGAACGCTCGTATCAAGAAACGAGTTTGACGGCGATACGTACACCGTAACCGAGCTTCCCTCCGTCGAGGGCGCAGATATGACCAAGATGCTTTGGAAGAACGTAGGCTCGGGCGCTATAATCGAGGAAGGCACGGTACTTACGGAAAGCGCCATCATCCTTCTCACCGAGATCCGTACCAAGCAGAACGAGGTGCTGGGAATTCAGCTCGGCAATACCGTTGACGGCAAGCAGAACATTCGCTTTATCGGCGGTGTGTACTTCGCGGAGACCGAATGCTTCGGCGTTGGCTTTGAGATAACCGTTAAGTACGAGGACGAAAACGGCGATATCGTTGAGCGGTACTACGAGACCACGCTTAAAACGGTTTACACCTCAATCAACGCAACCGTTGACGGTGATATAAAGAACGTTACCGCCAAGGATCTCGGCGCAAATTATTTGTTTGCGCTCGTGCTTGAGGACGTTCCCACCGACCTCGGTCAGCTTGACGTTACCGTTACCACGTTCAAGGCGTACGGAGCAAAAATGCTTCGTTACAGAGACGACAGCACGGTTACGTTCTCCATTCTTAACGGCGAGGTTGACAAAACTCTCGCTCCGTTATCCTGAAAGGCAAGGTGCGCATTATGAAAAAGATAAATATTAAAGCATTAGCCGCGCTTCTCGTTCTCTGCCTTACGCTTGCGGCGTTCGTTTGCGCGTGCGATAACGGCAAAACGGAAACGGAAGATACCTCCGAATCTCCCTCCGAAACCTCCGAGATCATCGGTGATAACGGCGACGAGAATGACGAAGGAAACGAGAGTGACGAGGATGACGGCGATAAAAAGCCCGTAGAAACACAGCCCTCTCCTATAACCACAGACGGCATTCTCTCCGACGCCGATATGCCTACTCTCGGTTGGAACGATACTGCCGAGCAATAAGATAAGCTAAAATCAACAGGCAATTTATGAAAGGATTAAATATGAAAAAGCACGTTTGGATTAAAATTTTGTCACTTGCGATCGCGCTTCTCATGATGAGCGCTACGCTCGTTGCTTGCGTCGGCGGTGACTCCGCTGAAACCGATGGCAACACGAATCAGGATGGAACGGTAAGCACGGACGACGGTGGCAGTAACAACTCCGCATTCGAAATTTCCGGACTTCCCGAAAGAGATTACGAGGGAGAAGCATTCGTTATTCGCTACGCTACCAAGACGACCTTCGTTCCCAACACGCTTAACGTCCAGAGCCACGAGGCAAAGAAGGATATCGTCAAGCAAGCAGGCTATGTGGACAATTTAATTAGATTGCAACTTGTAGAAATTCCTGCAGATACACATTATTCCAACGAGTCTCTATATAAATCTCTTGAAAATCCAATTATCTATCTCGGTGCACCTACTGAACGATTAGTGTTTGAAAGGAAAATAGTTAAAATTTCTCCTTTTGGGAAGCTTTTTGTAAAAACATGCCAACCCAAACAAGAGGGAAAATAATGACAAAACAAGAATTTCTTGAATACTGCCTTGATACATACGGCACATCGCCGGACTATCCTTTTGACGAGGATTTTGAAACGGCGGTGCTGAGGCACACGGACAACCGCAAGTGGTATGCGATTGTAATGAAGGTTTCACGGCGCAAGTTTGGGTTTGACAGCGACGAGGTTATCGATGTTGTCAATCTCAAACTACCGACCGAAATGTTCGGATCCTTCGGTGCAGCAGACGGAGTATATCCAGCGTATCATATGAATAAGCTTCATTGGATTTCGGTGCTACTGCCCGATGCGCCCGAAGACATGGTGCAGTTTCTCGTGAACGTAAGTTTTGAAGCCACAAAATCAGTTATGAAAAGGGTAAAATAGTCATTTGTCATACCGATTTTGAGAATGTCACAAAAAAGGCGGAAAAAAGGCAGAGATTAGCAGATGACAAGTTAAAGTAAATATGTTATAATAGTATCGTCAAAAAGTGTAAGCTTTGATCGGGGCGTTAAGCTTCGGTTTTAGCTTGCACTTTTCATTATGGCGCAGTCATAAAAAAGAGCCGCTATCAAGGCGTTTTCGTAACGCTTTCGATAACGGCTTTTTGTTATGCGATTTTTGAAACGAAAAAATAATTTTCAAAAATTTTCGAAAACATGATGAGATTTTGCGTCAAAATTCCCACTGTATTAGTAAAGACACTTGAAAGCTCATTAAAAAATCAGAAAAGTTTGAAAAAATTCAACTTTTTTGAAAAAAGGTATAAAAATCGAGAGTTTTAAGTGTGGTTACAGTTGAAAGGCAAAAAAACTACCTTTCTCCAAACTCAGATTTTAAGCTCGATCTGAGTGATGTGATAGAAAACTTGAAAGGAGGTGAAGCGCACAGTTTTCTATCAATGCAGAATGAGTTTGA
>SVQL01000032.1 GCA_015065365.1 Oscillospiraceae bacterium
TACAACAATTTCAATGTAAATGGGTATTTTTTTATTTATTATCGGACTTTTTCGGTCTTGCCAAATGTGACAGCCCCTTATATGAAATCAAGTTTTCTTTATTCTTACAAGCCGTTCAAGCCCTGCCGCCAGTGACTCACAAAGAGCATCTATGTCCTCTGCCGTATTGTACTCCGAAAGGCTTATGCGTATCGAGCAATCAGCCTCATACGGTGTAAGTCCGAATGCGACAAGCGACTGACTCGGTGATTTTGAATGTGACGCACAGGCAGATCCGCTGGATACGTATATCCCATCAGCAGATAGATAGTGAAGCATAGTTTCGCTCTTAACGTCTGGCAAGGTCACGTTTATAATATGACTTACGTGCGCCCCTTGGGGTGTATTTATTCTCACACCAAGCGCCGAAAGCTTTTCCGCAGCGTAAGAGTAGAGTACGTCGAGCTTTTCGGAAATTTCCGTACGTCTTGTCGCCATATCAGCCGCAGCCGCACCAAAAGCAGATATACCTATCACGTTCTCCGTACCGGAGCGCATTCCGCTCTCCTGACCGCCGCCGACTAAAAACGGCACTATTTTTTTAGCCTTTATAAGCTCCGCAGACACATAAAGAGCGCCAACTCCTTTGGGGGCGTGTATCTTGTGACCGCTGACAGATACAAGGTCTGCGCCGATTGACGAGGGTGTAAATGGCACTCTCATAAAGCCCTGCACTGCATCACAATGAGTAATTGCTTCCTTGTTCGCCCGTTTAATTTTTGCAAATGCTTCCTTGACGGAATACATAGCGCCCGTTTCGTTATTAACGAGCATAAACGAAGCCATAAATATTTTCTTGTCAAGTGCGCCATCAAGCGCGTTCATATCAAGCACACCGCCGCGCGTAGGTATACGAACTATCTCAAATCCCGACTTTTCAAGGGCTTCAAGCGCGCGCAACGTTGCGGGATGCTCAGAGTCCGTCGTAAGTATGCGGCTTGCCTCGCGGCGCGTCTTTGCGTACGCCGTACCGAATATAGCAAGCGAGGTCGCCTCGGTTCCGCACGAAGTAAAAACAACAGTTCCCTGCCCGCGTCTTACACCAAGTGCTGACATAATTCTATCTCTTGCCAGCGTAACAAGCTTTTGAGCGTCAGCACCCATCGTATGAAGCGACGAGGGATTTCCAAAGCACTCCATAGCCTCCGCAACAGCCGATTTTGCCGTCGCCGACAGCGGAGTCGTCGCGCTATTGTCAAGATATACCGTTTTTTGTCCGTTACTTTTCATATCTGAATTATCTGAATATAAATACGTCGAGCATTTTGTTTACGTCTGCCGTGTGAGCGTCAAAATTCGCTTCAAGCGCAGAATACGTTATCGAATAAACCACTCCGTTGTAAACGAGCACCGTCTGCATTATCTTCACGCGCTCGTTGCCATAGCTTATCACGTATGTATAAGAAACCGCATCGCGCTCCGCAACCTTTCTCTCGCTCTCACCGACGTATTCGTACTTGTCACCAAAGGTATTTTTGTATTCGCCCTCTGCCATAGCCCAATACTCGCGCGCCGTCATACTCACACTCGGAGAATAAGAGGTTACCGTTACGCTCGAATTATCCGCTGCGTGTGCCTCTGCCTTGCCGCTTGTTGAGTCGCACGTCCAACCGTCCATAGGCACGTAAAGTCTGTATTCCAGATTATTGGACGATGCGATCTTCATACCCTCCGGAGTCTTTTTATCCGTTACGTTATCGCCCGTATATTCGGGCTTATCACAGCAAACGAATTCCTCACGTATCTTTTCCATATCCTCTGAAATGGAATCGTAAATGTCCGTGCTCACAGTAAAAGCAAGGATTATAAAGTCACCCTTGTACTTGGCAATTATCTGTCTGAAGGTGTAGGAAACCTCATCAACCGTTGCGGTAAATACTATCTGCCGTGCATCCTGAAGATTTGCTTCCTTGCCAAGGGATGCACCCTCGTTGCCCTCTGCATTTTCGGCGGTAACAAGCGCAAAGCCCTTGTCAGCAAGCTCTGCCGCAAGCTCGTTTTTACGCAAGGTAACGTATTCGTCAAGAGTCATTTCGGGATTTTCCGGTGTATGGTATCTGGCACTTACACTGACATACCCGAGAGAGGAGAGATATGCGCTTGAAACGCCGCTAACGGTATTCACTGACCAAGTATCGGGAACATAAAGCTTGAAGGGCTGCCCCGCAGTAGTTGCGTCCTTCATACCGTCCGGCGCGCCGTCACCGGCACAGCCAACGAACGCCCCACACATAAGAAGCGCGAGCAATATAGCAACAATTCTTTTTATCATGATCAAATTCCTTTCGAAACAGAATAAAAGCATTATTTTACAAATTATATTTTAGCAAATTTAATCACTCTTTTCAACACTAATTTGTTAATTTTGTGTTATCTTCAAGGCTAAAACTTAAAATCTTAATATCAAAAGCTCTTATTGTATTAAAAGACTTGCCAAAGTTCAGAGTAAAAAAATGCGAACACTACTTGAAAATAAAGCAAAATTGAGTTATAATTATTTTAAAGCTCGAATTCTAAAAAAGAAAGGAGTAGACATGATTTTTACAAAAAAATACACCACTAAATGGCACGATACCGATGCCGAAAGGCGGGTAAGGGCAACGCAGATGCTCGTATATATGCAGGAGACCTCAAATCACCATATGCGCGCATGCGGTCCCGATCTTGATAAATTACGCGACGAATACGGTCTTGCCTTCCTCTTGAGCAAAATCCGCTTTGAAATATACGAGCCTTTGTATGCATTTGAGAATATTGAGGTTGATACGTGGACTTGCCCCGCACGAGGATATTCAATTCTGCGTTTTTACAGAATACGCAAGGGAGAAAAAACAATTGCGGTTGCGGACACCACCTGGGCGCTTATGAATTTAAACGAAATGACTCTCGTTACAGGTGAGGCTCTCGACGGAATATATGATTTCCAAAACGACCTCCCCATAGAGCTCGACGTGCCCAAGCGCTTCAAGCTCCCCACAGACTATTCTCTTGAATGTATCGGCACACGCAAAATAAGATACTCCGACCTTGACTATAATATGCACATGAACAATACCAAATATCCCGATATGCTCTGTGACTTTATGCCAATCGAACAAACAAAGAGAATTCGCGGATTTCTTTTGTCGTATGTCAATGAAGCGGCTTTCGGCGATGAGCTCGAAATAAATCACACCTTTTGCGACGGCACTCACTATTTCAGAACTACCAAGGGTGAAAACAAGACCTGTCTTGAGGCTATGGTAATATTAGGTGATAGCGAATGATAAAGTTGATTTCACCCAAGAACGGAGCAACTGTAAGCACTCTTTACGGTTATCAAGCCGCACTTGCTGACGGTGGAGAGCTTTGCCGTCCAAACATAGCCGACGCCTCATTTCCCGCCCCCGTGAGGTTTGAGTTTGAGCCTTGCGTCAGTGCAACGCTAATCCTCACGGACAGTCACGGCAACAGCCGCGCGTATCCTACGCAGAACGGACACGCAGAGATATATAATCTGCTTGTCAACGAGGATTACTTTTGGAGCGTGCGTATAGGTGCTATGATATCTGAGTCAAGAGCCTTTCATACATGCGACAAGCTTCCTCGAATGATATTCGTACAGGGGCTTTCCAACGTGCGTGACATAGGCGGATATCTTACGACAGACGAAAAGAGAGTCCGTCAAGGCTTACTTTACAGGGCATCCGAAGCAGATACGCATGAAAATATAGCAAGCGAGGGACTTCTCACCCTGACAGAGGAGCTATCAATCAAAACCGATATCGATTTACGCGGAATCAACGGAGAGCTTGTCCGTGCCATTCCATCATCAAAAATAAAATACTTTAATTTCCCACTTGCCGCTTATGTGGAAATTTTCACACCCGAGCAAAAAAGCACTTATAAGGAAATTTTTAATCTTTTAGCAGATAAAAGCATTTATCCAGCAGTGGCACACTGCGCGGCAGGAATGGACAGAGCCGGGACGTTTTTATTCATACTCGGTGCTTTACTCGGTATCGACGAGGGAGACTTGCTGACCGATTATGAGATGTCCTCTTTTTCTCATTGGGGTGAGCGCTCTCGTGATTCTACGGATTTTGTAGCCTTTCTTGAGAAATTCCACTGTTACGGCAAAAGCGCAAAAAAAGCGGCTGAAGAATTCCTTTCCGAGTGCGGCGTATCATCGGAAACGGTTGAAAATATAAGAAAAATTTTTATTATCGAATAAAAATTACTTATTTTCCTTTTTTACCTGCTTTTCTTTTTAAATTTTTAAGAGAAAAGCAGGTTGACAAAACTGAATTTTAATGATATAATATACGGTGTCGTGAATTTGTAAATTTTGAGGATCGGCGCAACAATGCAAAGCATTGTTGTAGCATATTCTCGAAGAGAATATGCGGGTGTCTTTGTGCTTCGCACAAGTAAAGAATGCAAAGCGTTCTTTAGGCAGCGCCACACCGCGCTCATTTCATTCGCGGGTGTGGCGGAATTGGCAGCTTGGAGAGCGAGCGCACCCGGTGGGTGATGAAGCGAACTCGATCAAGGCGCAGAAGCAAGGAGAATTTCGAGCAGACGCGAGAAAGGCGACTATGCTTCAAGAGTCACGCGGGTGTGGCGGAATTGGCAGACGCGCAAGATTTAGGATCTTGTGTTAATTCGTGCAGGTTCAAGTCCTGTCACCCGCACCAAAAACATAAGGACGGCTTTTGCCGTCCTTATGTTTTTCGTATGAGTTTACTTACACAGAACCTCTCCAATTTGCAAGAATTGGATCGCTTTGCGCAACGGATAACTTAAAAATTCCGCTGAATTTTGGCGCAAAGGTAGGTTTCTAAATCCTCTCCCTCGCACCAAAATATTATTTTTCAAAATCAAAGATACTCTCTGATATCTATCGCAAGCTTTTCCTCAAGGTTTATGAGGCGTTTTGTTATATCCTTGGAAACCTCGTCAGCCGCCTTGTACTCGTTCAAATACTTATTGAGTGACTTAACGCCCATGTTACAGCCGTCAGTAATAAGGTCCGCAATCGTGTGGTCGGACGCCTTAAGGCTTAGCTTTACGTTAGTCTTCATCCACGACATTCCCTTTGCAATAGGGTTTGGATCCTTTCCCTCGTCGTGGTATTTGTCGAGAAGCTTCTGTACCTCCCCGTTAAGCTTTTCGTGCTCTGCTTTGCACTTTGAGAGCTTTTCGGAAAGCCCCTCCGAGCCTACGTATTCGAGCACCTCGTCAATTGACTCCACTCCCATTTTTATCCCCGCATCACATTCACGAAGAAGTCTTATTGTATCCTGTTCTATCATAATAGCTTCCTTTCCTTTTGTTTTTGTACTGCTATTATGTCCCAAATTATCCCATATATACTGATATAAAGAAAAAACAGAAGTGACTCTTGACCGTAAGCTCTTTACACTCACAATCAAGAGTCACTTCTGCTCGCTCTTGATATCTAACATCTTTTTGGCTACCTTCCTTTCTTAATCTGCCGTTCGCATCGCCGCATCAGGTGAAGCTCATCACAAAAATCAATTTTATCGGCACGTCCGTAAGCTAATTATTTTAAGCTTTAAATTTATAATCTTTTCCGCATCATGCTTTCTGCACTATATCTTTAACCGATGCAACCTTTTTGCGAAGGACGAAGCGTTTCTGCTCTTTTCAAGGACTTTTAACACACACTCGCTTTTCATTACAGATACGTTTTATTCGTATTTATAAAGCGCCACTCTATCTCCCACTGCCTTGAAAGCAAGCACATTTAATTTCTCATCGGACTGTACCTCCTTGTTTTTACACTCATATTATATCACACTTTTTTGCTAATTTCAATTGTCAATTTGTTGGAATATTACAATTATTTTTTGTATAAACCGCAGATTGTTGTACTTTTGACTATATTTATCTTTACAAATGCTGTTTTTTGTGATATAATAGTAGTGTTGTGTTGGTTGTTAAGAGCTAAAACCAACTCAATCGCAAGCATGAATGGACAATATTTTCATAAATGACAAAACCGAGTAGGATTAGGATTTTTCTTAATTTCCTGCTCTGTTTTTTATTTGTATAGATTGACTTTTATCTTTTTTTGTGATAGAATATCATAAATGTAATAATCGTAAATATACGTTAAAAAAGGAGTCTGTATGTTTGATTTTTCATACCACACCGCGCATGACGTTCTTCACGTAAACTGTGAAAAGCCGCGCGCGTATTTCATCCCCTACGAAAATGAGAAAAAGGCGATTGTGGACAACCGCAATACCAGCCAAAACTTTATATCTCTCTGCGGTGAATGGGATTTTAAATTTTATCCTACTCCGGACTTGATTGAGGATTTTACTGCTAAGGATTTTGTTCTTTGCGATGCTGATAAAATAGACGTTCCAAGAAGCTGGCAGACCGTGCTCGGCCGTGGCTATGACGTTCCTCAATACACTAATCACGAATATCCCTTCCCCTTGGATCCTCCCTTTGTTCCCGCCGACAATCCCTCCGCGCTCTATTCAAGAGAGGTATATGTCAGCGAAAACCTTTTGAAAAAGAATATCTATATAAATTTTGAGGGTGTTGATTCCTGCTTCTATCTCTTTGTAAACGGCAAATTTGCGGGATACAGTCAGGTCAGCCATTGCACGAGCGAGATAAACGTGACGGAATATCTTGTGGCAGGCTACAACAGCCTGAAGGTTCTCGTTTTCAAGTGGTGCGACGGCTCTTATATGGAGGACCAGGACAAATACAGGCTCTCGGGGATTTTCCGCGAGGTATATCTCCTTGCGCGTGACAAGACTCACATAACGGACACCTATGTGCGCACCTCTCTTTCCGATGATTTTTCTACGTCTACGCTAACGATAGAAGCATTAGCGAATGCCTCACTTGAATATAAATACACGCTCATTTCCCCCGATGGAAATACAGTAGCCTTCGGTGAGTCAAGCACAGAGCTCGTTCCAACCGTCAACATACAAAATCCCGTGCTGTGGTGTGACGAGTCGCCCGCTCTTTACACACTCATTATCCGCACAGGAAGTGAATATATAGCCTTTAAGGTAGGATTTAAGAGTGTAAAAATCGTTAAGGGTATTATATATATCAACGGCAAAAAGGTGAAGGCAAAGGGTATTAACCGCCACGATAGCCATCCTATTCTCGGTGCTGCTGTTCCATTTGAGCACATGAAGGAAGACCTTCTTATTATGAAGCGCCATAATATCAATACTGTCCGCACCAGCCACTACCCGAACGACCCTCGCTTTATGACTCTTTGCGACGAGCTTGGATTTTACGTTGTCGACGAGGCAGACATTGAAACACACGGCTGCAAGTACAACAAATACTCGGATCTAATAACCGACAGCGACGATTGGACGGAGTCCTTCCTCGACAGAATAGAGCGCCTTTTTGAACGCGATAAGAACCATGCGTGCGTCATTATGTGGTCTGTCGGTAACGAAATGGGAGTAGGTAAAAATCAAGCTAAGGCTTACGATTATCTTCATCAAAGGCAGCACGACTGTATCGTTCACTGCGAGGATTTTTCAAGACGGCATGCGATCTATAAGCTGTTCAATTCAAAAAGTACAAGACCTACTCGCAATGTATATCGCGATCAAAAATGCTGCGATATTATGAGCTATATGTACTGGTCACCCGAGGATTGCAAGAACGTTTATCTTGCCTCGAAGGAAGTAAAGGATCTTCCGCTTTTCCTTTGCGAATACTCGCACGCAATGGGCTTAGGTCCCGGAGATCTCAAGGCTTATTGGGATATTATCTATGCAAACGACCGCTTTTTCGGCGGTTGCGTATGGGAATTCTGCGACCACTCAATAGCAACGGGGGACGATATTTATAACGCGCCCAGATATACCTATGGCGGTGACTTTGGAGAATTCCCTCACAGCGCGGAATTCTGTGTTGACGGAATGGTCTATCCGGACCGCCGTCCGCATACCGGACTTAAAGAATATAAAAACGTAATCAAGCCCTTTGCTCTTACAGAGGCAAGCCTTGATGAAGGAAGCTTCAGAATTAAAAATCTTAAAAACTTCACAGGCTTTGATTCATTCTCAATAGTATGGAAGCTTGAACAGAGCGGAAAGATCGTAAAGCAGGGCTTTATACCCTCTCCCACCATAAAACCGCAGACATCGAAGAAATTCCTTATGGATCTTTCGGGAGTTGATAAATCTCTTGGTGGCGAGCTTACTGTGAGCGTAGTCACCAATACGGCAACCCCATGGGCTGAGGCTTTCTATGAAATAGGCTTTGAGCAGGTATCCTTTACCGCTCCTATTTCAGCTACGAAATGCCTCGAGGAAAACATACCCGGCGACAAGGCTGTAACGCTTTCAGACCTTGGCGCGTTCGTGCGTATCACTGCTCCGGACACCGTATATACCTTCAATAAACACGAGGGAACACTCTGTTCTATAATTGATAACGGCAAGGAAATGCTCTCGTCCTCCATCAAGCCCACTGTATGGCGCGCTCCCACGTCTAACGACAGACGAATAGTTTCAGATTGGAAGAACGCGAGATACGACAAGGCGCTCTGCGACTGTCGCAGCTTCGACGTCGTAGAGGTTACGGACAAAAAGGCCGTGCTGAAATCCGAAATTTCGATGGGCGCGGCGGCAAAAATGCCCTTCCTTTACGTAACGACCACCTATACGGTGCTTGCCGAGGGCGGCGTTATCGTAAGCTCACACGCCGAAAAGAAGGACTTTTCATTTGATACTCCATCTCCCGAGCTTCCGCGTTTCGGATATACCTTCACAATGCCTGAGCACAATGAAAGAGTGTCGTACTACGGTCGTGGGGACGGTGAGAGCTATGAGGATCTTCGTCATTCGTCAAAGCTTGGCATTTATAACACCACGGCTACCGACAATTTTGAGCATTACGTAAGACCTCAGGAAAACGGCGCTCATACTGACACACGTTGGGTAAGCGTATCCAATATTTACGGTCACGGTCTTGCGGCTCTCTGCACAGATAAGGCATTCAGCTTTAACTGCTCGCATTATTCTGCAAAGCAGATTACCGATGCGGCGCACGATTACGAGCTCGTTCCCCTCAAGGAAACAGTCGTACACATCGACTACCGCAACGCGGGTATCGGCTCGCACTCCTGCGGTCCGAGACTTGCGCCGAAATACAGAATAAATGAAAATACGATAGATTTCTCCTTCCGTCTGTTGCCCGCAAATCTCGATACCGTCGATCTGTCCGAGGAATACGGAAAAATTTGATTCCCCGCACTAACTAAAGAGGTAATTTTATGAAATTTTGGTGGCTTATTCCCATAGGCATAATAATGTTTTTACTGATTTCCTTCGTGTTAGTACTGTCGTTTATCTGCTTTA
Organism: Oscillospiraceae bacterium; assembly: GCA_015065365.1. GTDB lineage: Bacteria > Bacillota > Clostridia > Oscillospirales > CAG-272 > HGM12713. The sequence goes on from SVQL01000032.1 coordinate 9,402, forward strand.
AGCAGCTTTTCTACTCACCGCGAAGAAAAAAGCCCCAAGAAGACGAATACGCCCTACCTCAAGGCAAAAAATACCTTCCTCATCACGCAGAAATTCTGAATTGGATGAAAAACGTGCGCAATTTGCCTCACGAGGATATGTTTGTTGTATCGCACGACGGACTTACGCTACGCGGTCAATATTACGAATGTAAAAAGGGCGCGCCCGTTGAAATTCTTATTCACGGCTATCACGGCAATTCGGAGCGCGACATGGGCGGCGGCATAGAGCGTTGCTTCTCTATGGGCAGAAATGCGCTACTCGTAGATCAGCGCGCATGCGGAAGGAGCGACGGGCACATAGTCACCTTCGGCATCAATGAGTCGCGCGATTGCCTGCTTTGGATAGATAAGGTCATCGAGCGCTTCGGCGACGACGTAAAGATAGTTATTACGGGCGTATCTATGGGAGCGGCGACCGTCGTTATGGCGGCTGGCAGAGGGCTTCCCGAAAACGTGAGGTACGTCCTCGCGGATTGCCCATACAGCAGCTCCGACGAGATTATCCGAACAGTCATGGCAGGCAAAGGACTGCCCGTAAAATTCCTTTATCCGTTCGTTAAGCTGGGGGCTCGTATATATGGAGGCTTTCGTATAAAAGACGCATCTCCGCTTGATGAAGTAAAGCGCTCAAGAACTCCCATAATTTTTATTCACGGTGATGCGGACGATTTTGTTCCCGCATACATGAGCGAGAAGCTTTACGAGGCTTGTACAGTAAAAAAACAGCTTGTCAAAATTCCGAACGCCGCGCACGTTCTTGCGTATATAACCGATAAAGAGGGTTACGTAAGGGCACTCAACGATTTTTCTGCTGAAATAGGATTTTAAACTTAAATAAACCAAGAAGGGCTTGATTGTTTTTACAATCAAGCCCTTATCGGATTTTTATGACTTTGAAAACCGTTTATTTAATTAAAAGAGTTCCCTCTATTATTTCAAAATCATAGTTATTCTTAACTGATTCGTCAAGCTTTGTATCGGAGGTCATATCCTTGCTCGAATATATCGCTATATCCTCGTAGCGTACGGTATTAGCAACGGGAACACCCTTTTCGGTTGCCTCTCCACTCGTCGGGAAATAGAGATAATGTCCATCAATCATACTACCAACGGTAATTCTTGCCGTTCCGCGAACGGAATCGGCGCTTGAGGTCTCGCTGCTGCAAACGATGGTTATCTTTCTTTTCTCGACGATTGCCGTTCCGTCCACGTTATCAAATTCATAGTAAGAATAGTTTTCCTCTTCGGTATTGCTACACTCGCTTGCGTTGGAATTCGAGTACGTCGTCTTGTTCGAATCGTAGGTATGGTAGCTTACAGTATCGTCAGCGCCGATAATTATGTACTGTCCGTCGGTCACGACGATCCTCATTTGCTCGCTTGCCGATTTTCTTTGATAAGTTACAGTTCCCGTACGGTATGGATCATTGTAATAAACCTCGTAGCCGTTAAGAGTTTTGATAACTGCAATTGAGATGTAAGTATCTCCCTTACCCGCGTCTATTTGGCTGGTAGCCGCGCGAGCGAACAGAATCTTGTCTGTGCCGAAAAGCGCCACCTTGTCGTAGGACTTAACGCCTACTGCGTCATACGCCTTGCCGTTATACTCCGTCTTTACGCTTTTTGCCGAAAGAGTTACCGTAATCGGCTTGACGGTCAGCTTTCCGCCGGTACAAACGATTTCATAGTTCGACGTTTTATCAACGCCGTCCTTGCTTGCTATTACGGTAAACTCCACGGTATTCGTCTTGGTGCCTACCTGCGTGATCTTGAGGTAGTCGCTCCAAACGCCGTCAGCTTCCTTCTTTTGGTGGTGAGAGAGAATACCCGTGTCGAGTATACCGTCGTTGTTGTTATCCACGCCTGCTTCAATTTTTCCTACGGGGTAGGAATGAGCCTTGCTGTCAAATATGAATTCTTTGGATTCGGTCGTAACATATACAGTTCTCGGTGCTATCTCTATATTACTGTAATTCAAGTAGTAGTAGCTTACCAGAACATCGTAATTCGACAAAAGCGCGCCGTCAAGCATTTCGGCAGCTACACTATATCTGTAAGCAACTGCCTCTCCCTTCCCGTTTCGCTTAACGTCAACGAAGCTTTCTGTTTCGAGTCCCGTATCGATATCGATGAATTTAAAAATCATTCGCTCAACGACCGTCTTCCCGTTTTCGGTGTAGCTTACAAGCTCATAGTAGTTTTGCTTTTTGCCGTCAAGTGTCGCAAGAGTTCTCGTTACGACGGAAAATCTTCCGTTAATCTTAAGCGAGTCAACCCTCACGTTCGATATAACGCCATCGTCGGTAATCTTCACTGCCGTATCGTCGTAAATCTTTGAATAATAGTTTGCTTGAAGATTTATACGTACAGGCACTATTAGTATAGTGCTAAAGTATTCCGTGGTTGCGTTGCCGTATTCGGTTCTGCTACTCGTATAGCTTACGGTTACCTCATAGTTATCCGCAAGACAGTCGGAAAAGCCCCATTTAACGGTATATTCGTACGCCACGACGTTTCCGTACTCGTCGCGTTTAACGTTTTTGATTTCCTGCGATTCTACGAAGGCAAAGGCTATCTTTGCAATCTTGTCTGTTTTGCCTTCCTTGTGCTTGAATATCTCGTAATAAGTCTGTTGCTTTCCGTTGAGAGTAGCAAGCTCAACGGTAGAATAAGAGATATACTTTTCGTTGTCAAAATCGTATGTATCGCTTACCTTCACCGTAAGAAGTCCGCTGTCCGTTATCTTATACTCCGTGCCGTCGTAATATCTTGATACGTCGTTCGCGCTCACAGTGACGGAAATCGGATATATTCTTATAGTACTGCAATCGGGCGTTTTGTCGCCGTTTGAGTCAGTAGTATATTCGATCACGACGTCGTAGTTATCTATTATTCTGTCTGTAACCGTACTGTCCTTACTCTCGATGACGTTATATTCAACGGTGTATCGGTAGTCTGCCACCTTTCCGTCCGCGTCGCGAAGGACGTTTATATAATTTGCGTCGTTACCAAAACCATATTTTATCTTGTCTTTATTTTCAGAATCAAGATAATAGTAGTCCGCATTTCCCGACTCGCCGCTCATAAATATTTCCTTATAGGTCGTATACTCACCATTTGAATATACCGTGCTTACAAAGATATTTGTAACCTTTGGCTGGAAAACACTAACGTAGGTCGCATCGTAAACCTTTTCATAGTCCAGTGCCGTTATCTGTACGAGAACGGGCACGATAGTCACCTTGCTGGTCTTCTTTTGGTCGTTGGTGTAGTCAACGCTCACGTCGTAGTTGCCCGTATTCTTACTGTTGACCTTCCAATCCACCGTGTAAGAATAGTATCCGTAGGAAGTCTTGCCCTCCTGTCGCACGACGTCAACGTATTCGGCATTGCTACCAAAGCCAAGCGTCAGAGTGTCGCTTCCTATGAGCGCGTAAGAGTCCTTGTCCTCATACGTATACGTACCGTTGTTCTTAACGAGCGTAACTGAATTGACGTTCTTAAATTCCGCCTTCTTTGCGTCGTACATCTTTACGTAATCGTTCGCGGTTATGAGCACGTCAACCGGCTCTACGGTAATCTTTACATTGTGCTTGTTGCCCACGTAGATTATATCGTAGTTGCCTTCAATAGAGCCACCGTATAGGGTAAACTTATGAGAAATTGGCAACTCGTAAGGAATTACTTTTCCGTCCGCATCGCGCTGAACGTTAACCAATCCCGACTTAAATCCTACTATAGTCAGCGAGTCGCTTCCGACAAGCTGTCTGTCTACGGAAATGCACTGCGCGTACTGAACTACATCGCCGTCGTAAATCTTATTCACGTCCTTGAGCGTCACCTTGACCTCGTAAGGGTATATGGTGATTCTTACGTCATGCTTACCGTTAGCATAAATAATTCGATAATTGCTCTCGGCAGAGCCCGTCACGAGTGTAAAGCTGTGCGTAATAGGCAGAACGTAAGGAATTACGTTTCCGTCGGAGTCGCGATTTACGTTAGTGCAATCAACAAAGCCGTTAACCGTCAGCTTGTCACCGCCGAGCAAGGAACTGTTGACCTTTATACAGTCCTCGTATCTGAATCGCGTTGTAATTCCGTCGTATTCCTTTCCATAATCCAAAAGAGTTACGGTAACCTCATACGGTGCTATAACTATCTTACTCGACTTCGCTCCCGTATACGTTACGTTTATATCAAACTCGTCGGTAACGTCCTCGCCGTCTTTCCGTACACGGCAATCAAGCGTATAGTCAAACGTTCCCGCGTTTCTGTATTTCTTCGTGAAATCAACGGTAAACTCATACTGCTTTCCGAGACAATGATCATATTTTATCTTACTTCCGATAAAATCGGAAATTTTGATATCCTTTGCCGAATAAGTAAGTCCGCTTATATCCTCCGCGCTTACGTAAATTATTTTTGAGGTTATCGTTATCTTCGCGTTATTTACGACCTTGACGTCGTAATTCTTCTCCATCGCGGTATTCTTGCTTCCGCCAACGGTTATATAATACCTAACGTCAAAGGCTTTATCGCGGCAAGCGTAAATATACTCGTCGGGATTTATAAGCTCTACTGCTATTCCGTGTCCGCTTACAAATTTTCCGTCCACGGTATAGTTCGCGGGGCTACTCAACAAAATCCTGTTGCCGTCGTATTCCTTTTCAAGATCAAGCATAGTGATCTTGATAGAAATAGGCTTGATAACGGCAGTCGCGCCCGTTTTGCTTATCTCATAGCAATGAGTTACGTCACCGCGCGAGCTCTTTACGGAAACGGAAGAAAAGCGTATGCCTTCACTTCCCGCGTTTTTAAGAGCGGGAGAATTCATTTTCACGGTGATACTGTCACCTACGGCAAGAGCACCCGCGGCTATCGGCTCGTACCGATATGCGGCAAACGTATCGCCGTCGTAAGTCTTTTCCTCTTTAACAGCTTTAAGCGTCAGGGGGCGCTTGCTTATCTTAATATTACCGTTATCAAGAGTTATTTTGTAATTTGAGCTTACGTCACTGTCACCGTTCTTTATTCCTGCGTATTTAACATAGCCTATAATTTCCTGAGGATCGATGAGTTGGTTTCCCACGATCTCTGCCAAGGGTCTTATATCCCATTCGTCTCCTGCGGGTAGCCTATCGTCGCCGTCAGCATCCGTGAGAGTAAATGACGTAAGATTTAACCCTTTGCCATCATATACTTTTTCAAAGTCATGTGCCACGATGCTTACGGGGCGCTTGGTAACCTCTGCGACTCCGTCCTGCGTAACGACTCGATAAAAGGCGGTAACGTCCTCGCTACCCTCAAATATCTTAACGCCGGTTATCTTGATATTCTTGCGTCCGACGTTAGTAAGCGCGGGCTCGCTAAAGCTTACGTCAAGCTTATGTCCGTCAAAGACTCCTCCGTTTACAATGCTATATCCTTTTGCTTGCACCGACGTTCCGTCGTACATTTTTTTTGCATCGTTTGCTTTGAGAGTCAAAAGCTTCTCAATTATGCTTACAACTGTGTCCTCTGCCGTAATATTATAAGCCGAGGTAACGTCGTTTCCGTCCTTCGAGGTAACGGAAGCGGTGTTCTCAACAATATCTGCGTTAGCCTCGCCGATACCCGTATTATCAACATCAACGTTTACGGAGCTTAAAACGTCTCCTCTGACAAGTCCGCTCGTTCTTACTGTTGGAAGCTCTCGCCACTCAAGCTCTGTGTCCTCAAGCGTCAGGATCAAGTCCTTTTTATTTATCACGAAATCAACAGGCTTGCTCCTCTGCGGTATCACAAATAGGCGGTGAGTTACGGCGCGAACCTTGTATTCACCCGGCATAACGGGAGCTTCTTTTTCCCATTTCTCGCCGTCCGCGCTATACTCCATAGTAGGGCGAAGGGCAAAAAGAGCCGTCGCGTTGAACTTTACGTCGTTTCCGTACGTATATTCAGTATCTCCGCGTATTCCGCCCAGCATCATGCCCTGCGTAGCAAGGAAGCACACGGTCAATACGAAATTGGCAACGAGTACCCCGATAATAAGAAACTTGAATTTAAGTATCTTATCTCTCACTGCCGCAAATTTTTTAATTTTCTCGGCGTATCGCTCGTAAAGCATGGTCGTGCGCCTCCTTTCTCAAAAAATTTTTCATGCTTCTCTTATTCCTCATAGGTAAGCATTCCGTGCTCACCGTAGGTTACGTGGTAGTATCTCTCGATTATATCAACTCCGCCAATAACGAGATTTACTTCCATAATTCTGTTCTTCGTGTCAAATTCAAGCTCGTCTTCGGGAATTGGATTATCCTTGTCGTACTCGTATACTACCGTGAAATCTTCAAGCTTGTGAGTCCTTATAGCGTTGCCGTTTGCATCGTACTCGGTAATAAGACTGCTTACTCCCTCCGTTACGATTTCTACGGACGCAAGCTCGTTGTGATATCTCTTTTCATCCGTAACGACTCCGCCTGCCGCGGTAAATCTTATCTCAATAGCAGTTCTTTCAAGCCTTCCGTCGTACTTGAGGGTATATTTGCTGCTTGAAACGGTATTACCGGCGTCATTCTTTATTACAATCCCCGTCGCTCTGTTAGTAGTGCTTCCGACATAGGTTATGCTACCCGTAGTAACAACGCCCTCCGTTGAGAACCACCAGCCCTCAAACGCCTTTTCCTCTCCAACGTAAATACATTTATTTTCCTCGGGGATATATTCCCATTCTCCGTTGTTTGCAGAGCCGATTTTATCCCAATTTATATTCTCGGAAACCAAAGCCTTGCCGTTAACGATGCTCTTGGCGCTTGATGTTGGAATGTGTATTTCAAGCTTTAGATTTGACGTATCTGGAGCAGTTACCTCTACTTGAATCCAACCCGTTCCCTCTACGTAGACCTCAACCCACGCGTGTGCGTTTTTCATAAAGACCGTAGTTTCGTTACCCGTAGAATTCACTAAAAATCCTACCGTGTATCTTGCGGGAATATCGAGCGTACGGAAAATGAGCGTACCTACCGTTGCAAAGTGTCGGCAAACGCCCTCCTTCGATTCCTCGATAAAGTATCTGATACCGTCAACTCCCGCAGGGGCATCCTTACAGCTATAATCCGAGTCGTATTCTGCAAGACTCTGGACGTAAGCGGCAATCAGCTGAATATTCTTCTTGCTTGCCTTATACGAACCGTCAGAATTCACCTCAAGCTTGGCGGTAAATCCGTCCTTTTCCATCTTCTCAAGCAGATATTGCTCAATTTCACCGTCAATATTCAAATATTGATTCTTTACCTGCTGATAATACAAGCTTTCAATATCGGAATATTCCGAAGATACCTTGCTCCAGCTGCTTGCTGCAAAATAGTCGTAATATCTGTATGAGAGCTGGTATTCGCTGATACCGGGAGCAGTAATTACGCAATCGTTCGACGTAGCTTCCTCGTTAAGCTTTTCCGTAAGATACGGCGCCATATAAGGAATATTCTGCGCGACTATCCTTATACTCATATCGTAAGATGCTCCGCCCCTCAAAGCAAGCAGATTTACGGTAAACGGCGTTATGGAAATAGTACCGACAGAGCCGTAGGTCTTGGGCAAGAGCCAATTCGTTCCGTCATAGTCTCCGTAACTCTCGGTACGCAGATAATGATATCCTTTCTTGGGTGTCATTATCACTGCCACCTCTTGGTTTCCGCCGTTCTTTACGTCATCGGGAACCGAGCCCATGGGATTGTTTCCGTTAAGTCCGCTTTCGGATCCACCGGAAGGAGTCGGTTGCGTTCCGCCACCGGGTGTCTGTCCACTGCTTCCGGGCGTAACCTCTACCTGCACCCATCCGACGTTATCGATATAAACCTCTACCCACGCATGTGCCTGCAACGCGGTGACAACGGTATCCTTCCCCGCCTCTGCCTCCGTTACAAATCCCGTAACGTATCTTGCGGGAATTCCCATAGTTCGGTACATAAGGGTTGCAGCAGTTGCGAAATGTCGGCAAACACCCTCCTTCCCATCGGTAAGGAAATAAATCACTCCTTCCTCACCGCCGGGGATTTCTGCAAAATCAAGATTATACTGCGCGGCGCCTCTTATATACTCGGCAACCTTAACTATTATATCCGGATCGTCGGAAGAAAGTCCATTTTCCTCGGCAATAGCCATAAGCTGCTCATATAGGCTTCCGCTCATAGTCCTATAAGTATTCAGAACGTAGCTGTAATACTCGTCGTCTGCCGAAAGATCAGTTATCAAGGGAAGATTGTCTTGTTCTAAAAATTCATAGGGGATATACGAAACTGCGTAAGCTGCGTTTGCTGTTGGATAAATATCCGAATAGCAGTCGTTGTAAGAGTTGCCGAATCCGGCGTTGTAATAATACGGGGTTGAATAGCGCAAGCCTTCAAGAAGCGGCGTTACAGTCGCGCTGCTTGATGCTCCGCCGCCAATGCTCGCCGCCTCCGCCGAGAAAAGATAAGGCGTCATCGAAAGTCCGTAAATTTCGGGATCCGTCCAATCGTTACCGTCGTAATCGCCGTAGCTTCGCTCACGTAGATATACGTATCCGTCTCGCTCTGTATTTATTATATAGCACTTCAAAAGCGCAAGTCCGGCAAGATCTGCGGGCACGTCGCCCACTCCGTCGCCGTCAATATCGATCATCCCATTTTCGTCGATCGGAAAATCCACCACTCCGTCACCGTTTATATCCAGTCCCCCGGGATTTCCCTCGATATACTCGCCCAGACTCCCGTCAAACAAGTCCTCATATTCACTTGTGTCAAGGAGATCAGAGGGGACTCGCGGAAAAAAAGTGTTTGGATTTTCTATGGTCATATCGCCAAGCGCAGTTACGATTTCGTAAAATTCGGTCACATCGTTTCCGTTTTCGTCAACTACCCACACAAATACTGTCTCAGCACTGTAATTTCCATTTGAATTCTGCATAGAACGGTATTTTGCCGTATGTCCTTCAAGCAGACTTCCCGAAACGATAGTTCCGTTTGACGCAAGATCAGCACCGTCCTCCGAAACCGTTCCGCTTGTTTCCAATGAAACCATTATTCGGCGAGGCGCGATAGCAACCACTCCTTCAATGACCTCTATGCTGTATTGTGAGGAAACGTCTCTGCCCTCCGCATCAACGACGGATACCGCAAGCTTTACGGGAGTAGATCCGATAGTCGTCATATGTCCTACGGCTGTCGCCGTGTAAGAGTGTCCCTCGGAAAGCTCTCCGCCAACAAACTGCCATGCATCAGTTGCTATTGTAAGCGGCTCGCCGTCGTAATATTTCTGCGCAGAGCCAGTGGCGAAGGACAAAAGCTTACCCTTTACCGAGAGTGTACCAAGCTGATATTCTATTTCGTAATCTGCCGTAACGTCAGCACCCTGCGAGTCGTAAATAACAAGCGCTATATTGTTGTCGCTCGTTCCTACATCGGTCTGTTTTCCTATAACCTCTGCCTGTATTTCGTGCCCTGCAAGCAAATTTCCGTAAGCAAGCTCCCACCCGTCGGCAGTAAGCTCGGCGCCGTCGTACACCTTTTCAGCACTGGCAGTAGTTATGACTATATGGTTTTTGCTTACCTGAATAAGTCCCGTAGCTATAAGTACTACGTATATTATGAGAATAGATACTATTCCTATAACTACCGACCCTATAACCAAATATCCGGGCTTTTGATTTTTTTTCAAGTTAAATCAACTCCTTTTATGTTGAGTGTGCTATGCTATTAAGCATTACGCTCGATGCGACGGATAGCTTCCTTACAAAGCGGCATCTTATCCTGACCGAACAGATCGTCAAGATATGCGCACAGTC
>SVQL01000121.1 GCA_015065365.1 Oscillospiraceae bacterium
TGAAAACAAGAACGAGAAAAAACAGACGCGTGTTCAGACACCTCACCCTGCATACGAAGATCGCAATAGTCGCAACTCTGATTTTAATATTCGGCGGTGCGGCTTTGGTGTTCGCCTGCGAATATAACAATCCGCAAACGATAGCAAATCTTTCCCTCTTTGATAAGCTTCAGGTGTCATTCTTCCAATCGATAACCACAAGAACTGCAGGATTTGCATCAATCCCGCAGGAAAATCTTATGGGAGCGACAAGCATTGTATCAATTGTTTTGATGATAATCGGCGGCTCCCCCGTAGGAACTGCGGGCGGAATCAAGACGGTTACGGTTGCGGTGCTCTTGTGCTCTGCATTCTCGACCATCAAGGGAAAAAACGACGCGAGTCTTTTCGGCCGAAGAGTTTCAAGCGATTCTATACGCAAGGCAGTTGCGGTAGTGACTATGTTCTCTGCCGTAATGATTATTTCTACGGTTCTCCTCTCTGCCTTGAGCGACGCGCCCGTGATTGACGTGATATACGAATGCGTCAGCGCAACGGCAACGGTAGGACTTTCACGCGGCTTTACAGGCACGTTGAATATGGCAGGCAAGCTTGTAGTGATAGCAACAATGTACTTTGGCAGAATCGGCCCCATCTCGCTTGCAATAGCGCTTGGCGGCAAGAACGAAAACAGAAATATAGTTTCAGATCCCATAGAAGAAATAAGCATTGGATAAAGGAGATACGGCTATGAAGAAAAAAACCTACGCAGTCTTCGGACTTGGAAGATACGGAATGGCAGTAGCCAGAGAGCTTGTAGATAACGGTATGGAAGTCATCGCGGTTGACGACAACCAGGATACAGTAAATGACGCGGCAGTATACCTGCCCGTCTGCAAGTGCGCAGACGTAACCGATGCCGAGGTGATTGAGAAGCTTGGCATTGCCGAGATAGATATGGTAATTATCTGTATGGCAGGCAACCTTGAGGCAAGCGTAATGGCAGTAACCCTCTGTAAAGAGGCAGGAGTCAAGACGGTTATCGCAAAGTGTGCAAATGAAATGCACCAGAAGATACTCCAGAGAGTCGGAGCCGACAAGGTAGTATTCCCCGAAAACGAGTCGGGCATACGCTTGGCAAAGAACCTGCTCTCCTCGGGCTTTATTGATATGATATCACTTTCCAAGGAAGTGTCTATCGTTGAGATAACGGTAAGAGACGAGTGGGTTGGAAAAAATCTCATTGAGCTCAATTTGCGCAAAAAGCACGGACTTAATATAGTTGCAATTAAGTGCGACGGCGAGGTTAACGTAAACGTCAACCCCGAGATGCCGCTTGATAAGGCTATGACGCTTATCGTTATTACGAATACCGCAAAGCTTGCAAGCATATAATAACCCCTAAAATACACACCAAGGGTTGATTTCTCCCCAACTCAACCGGCGGTATGTGGATTTTATAGCAAATCCTTGATATAATCATAGTGAAAGGAGAGGACGACATGGATCAGATTAAGATTGGAAAATTTATTGCCGAGCGCAGACGCGCCGTTGGATTGACCCAAGCGCAGCTGGCGGAAAAGCTGAACATCACTGACAGAGCGGTATCCAAGTGGGAAACAGGCAGAGCGATGCCCGATTCCTCACTGATGCTTGATCTGTGTGGCGTTCTCAAGATCACTGTAAATGATTTGTTGAATGGGGAGGAAATCAACATGGAAAACAACAACCAGAAAAATGAAGAGCTTCTTTTGGCAATGGCAAAGGAGCTGGAGCAGAAGAACAAAACCATTTGGACTACCATGTGGGCGATTATGATCGTAAGCATGATTGCGCTGTTCGCGGGCTTGTTCGTTGCCGCATTTTTGATACCCGAGGGCCCGTGGCAGCTGGTAGCTATTTTGTGCATTTGCGTTGTGTTCTTGATCCCCTGCTTCTATGCATTGAAGCTTGAGGTAAGCGTTGGCGCATACAAGTGCAAAAATTGCGGCAATGAGATAGTGCCTACCTATAAAGAGGCGTTGAATGCAATGCACAGAGGAACAACTCGTTACTTAAAGTGCCCTAAATGCAACCAGCGCACTTGGTGCAAAAAGGTGATCAAGAGATAAGATCTCAAATCACGCGAGCGCAAGGCACCCGAATAAACCGGAAAACAGAAACAAAGGACTGACCCAAAGGTCAGTCCTTTTTCTCTCTTCCGTTGACAATCGCGCCGAATTGTTATATAATAAGTGCAACGACACAAACGGAGAAATAAAATGAACAGTACTATCAGAATGATGACAAGAGACGACGCGGAGGCGGTCTACGAGATGATGAAGGTGTTTTACGCCTCACCCGCGGTGCTTAGCAACGGCTCGGACGAAATATTCCGCGCGGATATAGAAAATTGCGTAAACGATAGCCCCTATCTTGAGGGATATATCATTGAGAACACAAGCGAGATACAAGGCTACGCCATGGTGGCAAAAAGCTTCTCCACCGAGTTTGGCAAGCCTTGCTTCTGGATAGAGGATATCTACCTTAAAGACGAGTATCGCGGCAAAGGTTTAGGCAAGATTCTCCTTGACCATATCACTAACAAATATCAAAACTGTATCTTTCGCCTTGAGGCAGAGCCCGAGAACGAAAGAGCCGTAAAGCTCTACGAAAAATGCGGTTTTGAGGTGCTTCCCTACCTCGAACTAAAAAAAGAGGACTGACCTCGGCGTTGTGTTTTCAATGACACAACGCCAACTCTATTCGCCTTTGGCGAGTTATATTGCTTCGCAGTGATATTCGGCTTAAGCCGAGTGGTATTCGCTACGCGAGCTTCCGGGCGAACAGAATATCACTTCAAGGCATAGCCTTTAAATATCACTTTTGCGATAGCAAAAATATCACGCTGACATAGTCAGCATATCACTCAAAGCTATCGTGAAATGCAGGCGCGCTCGCCACTTGTGTTAGTAGTGAAACAAAAACTATATAAAATCATTTTACGGCTTGACAAAGCGATTTTGTTTTGATATAATGTAAACCGTGATGAAGCGCGGCGGCGGGAAGCCCCGCAGGCAAAAGCGCGCGCCCCGAAAATTTAATACAAAACCTTATCGAGGTGTGGCGCAATTGGTAGCGCGCTAGCTTTGGGAGCTAGATGCTGCAGGTTCGAGTCCTGTCACTTCGACCACATGAAAATAATCCGAACATTCTCTTACTTGGAGAAGCGTTCGGATTATTTGTTTTATTTGAGTATCCCAACTTTAATAGTAAGAAATGAAAATAGCCACCGATAAGAAAAATTGTCGGTGGCTTTTCTAATGCACGATAGAGTATTTGGTAACAGTAATTATTTTCACTTAAACGCCG
>SVQL01000122.1 GCA_015065365.1 Oscillospiraceae bacterium
TATCTTAAAGAGTGCCGTCAGGTCGTTCTTGTTCGCCGTTTCGGGGCTCTGCGCAATATACTCGCGACAAAGCTCGTCCGCAAGTGCGTTCAGTTGAGAAGTACTTTCATCGTTGAGCGCGGACAAAATCTTAACAGTATTTTCAGCAAAGGTAATATTCTTGCTCTTTTCAAACATACCTCTCATTACCTTTGCGGCAAGAGGCGCCCAGCTTCCGTTTTCGATAAGAGCTACCGTTCTGTTTTGGTAGTTTCTCTCGGTGAGAGCCGTTATAAAATGATGCATAAATGGGAATATCTCCGCATTGTACGTAGTAGTTGCAAGAACAAGCTTTCCGTATCTGAATGCGTCCTCAACCGCCTCTGCCATATCGGTACGCGCGAGGTCATGAATAACAACCTTCGGGCAACCGTTGCTCTTAAGCTTTTCAGCAAGCATATTTACGGCCTTTCTCGTGTTTCCGTAAACCGACGTATATGCTATAACTATACCCTCTGACTCAACGGCATAGCTGGACCACGTGTTGTAAAGCCCAATGTAATATCCAAGATTTTCTTTAAGAACAGGGCCGTGCAAGGGACAGATGATTTCAATATCCAAGCCCGACGCTTTTTTAAGAAGGCTCTGAACCTGCGTGCCGTACTTTCCGACTATACCGATATAGTAGCGTCTTGCCTCGCAAGCCCAATCCTCCTCAACATCAAGCGCGCCGAATTTGCCGAAGCCGTCTGCTGAAAAGAGCACCTTATCCTTTACGTCGTACGTAACCATAACCTCGGGCCAATGAACCATAGGTGCGAGAACAAACGCAAGCGTGTGCGAGCCGAGTGAAAGAGTATCTCCTTCGGTAACCACAATACGTCTATCCTCGAAATCCGTACCGAAGAAATTCTTCATCATAGCAAATGCCTTTGCGGTGGAAACGACTGTCACCTTAGGATATATCTTAAGGAAATTGAAAACGTTTGCGGAATGGTCAGGCTCCATATGCTGAACTACCAGATAATCGGGAGCTCTTCCGTTTAGTGCTTCGGCAATATTGTCAAGCCATTCGTGGGTGAACGCGGCGTCAACAGTATCCATGATAGCAATTTTTTCATCGATTATTGCATAGGAATTATAAGACATTCCGTTCGGAACGACGTACTGCCCTTCAAAAAGATCAATTTTGTGATCGTTAACTCCAACGTACTTAATGCTTTCAGTAATATTCATTTTAAACCTCCAATGTATATAATTATATTATTATCCAAAAAACTTTAAATTAAGCGATACGTTCTATAACACGTATAAGAATAGCTACTCCAAAAATCAAAACAAGATGTGCGGGATAAAATACGTAGAAAAAATACTTAGTTTTGAGCTTCCCGCGCTTTCCGGAATAAAGCAGCAATAACGGTATTGCACATAGCGCAAACCATTGCCGTGTCATGGATACTGCGGCAAATGCGGATATACCGACAGCGAACATCGAAATATGCACGTATTTGTTGTCGAGTATTTGCCATGCTTTTCCGTCAGCACCCTTGGGCTTTCTGAAAATACTCGGCAAGAGAGGCAAAATACAACCGGCAAAGCCGTAGTCCATATCAATAAATTCGTTGAGGAAATATGCGCTTACCACCGCTGCCGCAAATAATATCCCCGTCAGTATCTTCAAAATCAGCGGCTTGTCCGAGAAAAGCGTATTTTTAAAGAACTGAAGCGCGTATATAAGCAAAACCGCAACGGAGAACGTAACGAGAATACTCATGTAAGTATCTCCGGTAAAAACTGTATACCCAATCTGACATACCGCGGCAAAGGAAAACATCAAAATAAAATGCTTTAACTTGTTTCGGGTATATTCACACCCCTCTGCCAGCATGTATGCAAACAGAGGAAACGCAATACGTCCCACTATTCGAAAAATGTCTTCACGCGGGAAAAAAAACGCTCCAACATGATCAACCGCCATACAAAACGCGGCTATAAATTTAAGCGCGTTACCGCTTAATGTTATTTTTTTAAAAAAATCGGTCTTTACCAACGCCGTCCCCCTCTAAATTTCACGCACTAAGCCTCCCTACGAAGATTTTCAAGGAATCCCGTGCCTGAAAATACGGTATATCCGTGAATACGCTCACCGGTACCGATAGGTATAACCGCCCCGTCACGGTCTTTCTTGAAAACGTCGTGAGGAACGGGATTAAGCAAAATAGCCTTCTCTGCCTTCTTGTTTTCTGAGGTAACGCAATCATCAAATGTATACTCAATGCGTTTTACTTTAGTTCTGTTCGTACCAAGGACGAATTTAAGTCGGCTTTTTACAATCCCTGTTTTTATGTCTACCGTCTTTTTGTCAACAAAAGTAACATGCGAAAGATACTTGGGTGTTGTGAAAAATCTCACGCACCATATCTTTTTACCCGTATCGACCGTAAAATCCAAGCCTTGTTTATTAAATCTCATAGCTTTAAAGAAATTTCTCTTAAACTCCAGCTTGAAGCCGTATTTTCTGCAGGTACGACGCAAACGAAACAAAAACCTTATTCTCTTTCTTAATTTACGCATGGGTATAAGATATATAAGCACGATGCAAGCAATCATCGCAAGGAATATACCGAGATAACCCATCATAGAAATCAAAAGAACGATACCAACAATCCAAACCGTGGCTAATGTAACAATAAGTATTACAGCAAGTACAGAGGCGAGCAAATTGTTAAGATGTGTAACCCACGTTTCCCTTTTCGTTATACCATACGAACGGTGGAGCGGTATAGGATCTACGTCACTGCGCTCAATTCTTCTCTTTGGCATACCGTCCCCTCCATAATACTTCTTCCTCAGTTTATTATACCATATAATTTATATTTCTGTCAACACAAAATAACCGTGTATGGCAATATTTTTGTGCACGAAAAGTTAATGTAATGTAAAATTCAAATAACTATTGACTTTTCAAAATATTTTTGATATAATTTATGAGCATGAGCAGTATTAAACCAAACGATTTCATGATATAGCGCGGTTGAAAAGGTTTCCGAGCGCGCCCGGTGGGTGAAAAAGCGAGGAAAAAGGAGTGGCAGCAACTTGGCGAGTGGCGAGAAAGCAAAGCTTGCGAAGACAGAGCCGTAGTTGCAACAGGAAGCGCAGCGGACAACTGCAAAAAAACTTTAATTAAATATTTCGGGGTGTGGCGCAGTTGGGGACGTTTCCGAGCGCACCCGGTGGGTGAAAAAGCGAGGAAAAAGGAGTGGCAGCAACTTGGCGAGTGGCGAGAAAGCAAAGCTTGCGAAGACAGAGCCGTAGTTGCAACAGGAAGCGC
>SVQL01000123.1 GCA_015065365.1 Oscillospiraceae bacterium
CTGACTGCATAGGTAACGGCACAGACAAGTGCGAGTATCTGCGCCACGGGGTGCGTAAGAAGCATTGAAAATGCAATGACCAACGCAAAATAGAGCAGATTTACGATGGGATGATAGTTTGCAAAGGAATCTCGCATAACTCTTACCACGATCCGTCACGGCCGACGTCCTCTCCGAGATTGCAGGTGTATCGCCACTCAACCACCTCTCCGTCGGCAAGCTGATAGCGGGAGCAACCATAGTTGGGATACCAACCGTTCACACGGTACATCCAACCCGAAAGTGCGCCGCAGTCAAATTCGTATAAGTTGTGAATGCCCTCGATATATGCGCTGTTATAGATAGGCGTCCACGAAAATTCAAGATGTATGTTATTTTCCTTGCAGACCCGCTGCAATACGTCAAATACCGATTCGCCCTCGTAGAAGGTCACGGTGGTGGGAGCTAAAATCACACCGTTCGTGGGTACAAGCTCCAGCTTATCGGGATCAAGCTCGGAAAGATTATTCAAAATGGTAGAGCACTCAATTGAGAATGTGCAGGTGTATGTTTTGCCCTTGTTGACCTCTTGATTTTCGGGTTCAACGGGCAGAGGCTTTCCTTCAGGCACGGGATCGGTCAGATATTTGTCTTGATCTGTCGCGCTTCCGTCGGAGTTCGGTCTGCTTTGAGGCTCCGAAAAAGAGTCATCTTGATCCGTCTCGCTTTCGTTGCGGCTTGGACTGTTTTGAGTTTCCGAAAGATAGCTGTCGTTTTGCAACGCTTGAGAATTTCCGTGCGACATCTGATTTTCGCTCGGTAATTCTTTCGCATCAGTATATAGCTTACCGTCCTCACTTTTTGACAGTGAAAGATAATCGTCCTCTTTAGGTAAACTATGTGACGGAGCCGTTGTTTCGAGGGGGTCGGGAGCTTGGGTTTCGCTCTTGTTGTCTTCTTGTATATCGGGAATTATAACGCAGCTTTCTACCGTCTTTGTTATCGGAATATTTAATATTGTATTCTTACTTCCCGTAAGCGACACTGAATATACGGGCGCTCCTTCGTAATAAGCGACGGCGCTCGTCGCATTCCATTTTTCGTTCAGGTGTATCGAAAGCAAAGCGGGAAAGCCCGGAACATCTATGCCGTCAAAGTCTATCCTTACGCCATTACCTTCTCTTGACAGGGAAAGCGACATCATAGCGTCTTCAGGCTCGGTAATATCACTTCCAAATACAGTCCATTCGTAAGTCATATCGCCCGATACGCCCGAAAATACCGATATTGAATTGCTTTTTTGCGTTTTTTCAAATACCGATTTTTTAATTATTCCGTCTTCGGGAATGGCTATAGTGTCATTGATATTAAGCTGTCCGTAATTGCCCGAGCAAGCGCACAGAGTGAGTATCAGCAAAAGCGCTGACAGTAAACATAAAATTCTTTTCATATCACTTTTTTATAACTATCTTTCCGTTTTTTACTTTCAGAGTATTTTTGGCAGACGCAAGGCTTTGAGATTCGTCGGACGCGGCAAATACGGCGTCCTCAATGATAATATCGCAAACGTCGCCCTCGCGGAGCGTACCGCGCAGCCTGAATTTAAGCCTTAAAACCACGTTGTAATCATCTTCAAGCAGCTCTTTGCTGAAAGCGTTTTTTCCGCCCGTGAGGTCAAGATACATCAGATTGATAAGCCCCGCTTGATTGCTTTTTTCCAGGTTGCAGTTCCATTTTGGAAGCGTGTTTCCGAGAACCAAAAGATTGCCTTCTTCTACTCCTACAAGCTCAAGGCGGGTAGGATCAAAGGAAATACTCATGCTGGCGGCGGGATAAAGTGCGTCTCCAAGCCCAGAAAGTGTTACGTCAAGCGTTACCGTTTCGTCGGAAAGGCTGACCTTTTGCGGTGTGTCTATCTCGATGCGCATTGTGTCGTCCTTTGGTAAATGCTCGGTATTGTTTAATATAATGACAGCCAAAATCGCAATAATGACTGCCACTATTGCAATTGCCGCCGCAAGTATTCCTTTTTTACTCATTTTTTACTCCTATAAAGGGGGCAAAAGCCCCCTCTCATATTATTCTTCTCTCAACAAGGAAGCCTTGGTGATAACTGTGAATTCGCTTTGATTTACAAACGCTTCAACTATTCCGAGGGCGTCAAAGGTGTTTATGCGGCTGTCAGCGTTAACGTTAAATGCAAGGATCGTCTTGCCTTGATCGTCGGTAATATCGGTCTTTCGAAGCCAAGCGTCTACTACCGCAAGGGCATCCTGCGCGTTAATGAATCCGTCGTCATTGGCATCACCAAAAGTTATGGATAATGGCGCGCTTTCCCCAAGAGTATAATTTGTGGCGTCAGTAAAGCTTGACATTGTAATATCGGCGTCAACCAGAGCAACGTAAGTCATAACACCATTTTTTTCACTCATCTCCGAGCTATGACAGAAGGTTATATAATTATCTCCGTCATCGTAGACAAGAGAGGTTGCGTTTTCGACTCCCGTAACCGATACGGCTATCGCCCTTTTATCAGATGGAATAAGATCCACACCGTCACCCTTGTAAAGAGATACCGCGCTGAAGGTTATGCCTTCTACTATTTCTGGGGTTGTCTGTGCGTTGTCGGTATTAATCACTATCATAGAGTCGTCCTCTGTGGAATCAGACGAGAGCTTTACAGACATTCCCGTTATAGCAAATTCAGGCGAGGTGGCAGCCGTCGCGTCGGATGCCATAAGACCAACCGTAAACAGTTCTATGGGCGAAGCACTTCCGCTTACCGTTAAGTCGTTATTGTCGTTTGCATCAAAGTAGACCACGCGAAGCTTTCCGGTCTCTTCCTCAAGATTGTAGCTTACGCTTCCGCCGCTTAATCTGTTGCTTACCTTAAGGTCTGTAACGGCTATGCCTGCGGGGACGTAAAGTATAAGGTCGATAAGCTTGTAGCCGCCTTCGTTGTTCCACTCGTTAACGCTTATGGTTGCATTGAATTTTTTGTTTGTCTCCACCTTTGCAGGAAGTCCGAGAATGGCGGTAAAACCGTCGTATTCGGGAAGTGCTTCAAAGGTCACGTCGCTCATATCATAAAGAGAGGTTTTGCCCTTCATAAAACGATTATAAGCAACAAGTGCATAGCAAGCTTGGTCGGTAGCCATACCGTTTGCACCGGAATCTATAACGTGTTCGAAAGCACTCTCGTCCTCTAAATAGTGCGCAAGTAGAGCATCTACAACGGATTTACCATTCTTGACAAAACGGGAATCGGTATCGGGATTAAT
>SVQL01000033.1 GCA_015065365.1 Oscillospiraceae bacterium
CGGTCAGTCTGTTCTCGCAGGAAACATCATCGTAAGACAGAGAGGTACTGCGATCCATCCCGGTAACAACGTTGGAATCGGTAAGGACGATACTCTCTTTGCTCTCATTAACGGAAAGGTTAAGTTTGAGCAGAAGTCGAAGGACAAGAAGCAGGTTAGCGTTTACGCTGACTAAAATAAAAAAGAGTCGCTCTGAGCGGCTCTTTTTTTGTTCTAAATATCATTATAGAACTTGACAAAAGCATCAAAATATAATATAATAATATATTGGAGTCGTTCTGCCTTTTTTGGCAAATATAAGGCTTCGGAAGATTATATGGCAAACAAACCAACAGAGCTATCCCTCATAGAAAATGAGGCTCAAAACGGATATATGGCGTACGTAAGGACGCATACCGCAAAGCTTGCCCAAGAGCTTGGCAAAAAGCCGCTTGCATTCGTGCTTACGCTTGGCTGTCAGCAGAACGAGTCGGACAGCGAAAAGCTCCGCGGAATGGCGGCAGCGATGGGCTATGGAATAACGGACAACCCCAAGGACGCACATCTTTTGATAGTAAATACCTGCGCTATCCGCGAGCACGCGGAGAAAAGAGCGCTGTCGCTCGTGGGGCAGTATAAGCACATAAAAACGGCGCGCCCCGAGGCGATAATCGCCGTTTGCGGATGCATGACGGCGCAGCCGCACAGAGTTGAGTCACTAAAGCGGAGCTATCCTTACGTTGATATCCTTTTCGGCACGTCACAGCTTCACCGTTTTCCCGAATTTCTCGCAGCAAAGCTGCGAGTTGGTAAGAGAGTATTGCGCTCGGATGAGCCTGAGCATACGGTTGCGGAGGACATTCCCGTAATTCGCGAGAGCAGCTATCGCGCGTGGGTGTCCGTTATGTATGGCTGTAATAATTTCTGCACATACTGTATCGTGCCTTACGTAAGAGGTCGTGAGCGTAGCCGTCGCAAGGAAAATATAATAAACGAGGTTAAGGCACTCGTAACAGAAGGCTACCGCGACATTACGCTTCTTGGACAGAACGTAAACTCCTACGGAAAGGATTTGGGCGCGGACTACGACTTTGCGGACCTGCTCGCAGAGCTTGACAAGATAGAGGGCGATTACCTTTTACACTTTATGACGAGTCACCCGAAGGACGCGACGAGGAAGCTCGTTGACGTTATGGCGAGCGGAAAGCGCATAGCGCATCATTTTCATTTGCCGATGCAGTCGGGAAGTGACGCGGTGCTAAAGGCGATGAACCGCAGATATACCTTTGAAAAGTATATTGGCATTGTCGATTATATAAGAGAAAAAATGCCCGACGCAACGATTACGTCGGATATTATAGTAGGTTTTCCCGAGGAGAGCGAGAAGGATTTTGAGGATACGCTAAACGCGCTCCGCCGTGCGAGATTTGATATGATATACTCATTTATTTACTCGCCGCGAAAGGGAACTCCCGCCGCCGAGATGAGTCAGATATCAAAAGAGCTTCAAAGTGAGCGCTTTGATAGGCTTCTTGCTGTGCAAAACGAGATAGCACTTGTCGCAAATAAGCCGTTTGAGGGCAAGACCGTAAGAGTTTTGTGCGACGGTCGCAGTAAGAACAAGGAAGCCGCTATTACCGGAAGAACCGAGGGCGGAAAGATAGTTTTCTTTGACGGTGACGATTCGCACGAGGGCAAATTTGTAAACGTAAAAATTGAGAGGGCGGAAACCTTCGCGCTTTACGGAAAAATTGAAAAATAACAATACGAATAATACGAAAGAAGGATTTTATAATGGAAAACGGAAAGATTTTTGAGCTTGCAGAGGCACTTGGTAAAGCACTTAAGGAGGACGAGCGCCTCGTAAAGCTTGAGGCAGCTAAGAAGGCTTATACGGAGGATTTTGACCTTCAGAAGCTTATGGTTGAATATGAGGTACAGCAAAAGGCGCTTCAGGGCGAGCTTGTAAAGCCCGAGCGCGATACCATGTTTATCGACATCATTCAAAAGCGCATAGACGAGCTTTATAAGACTATTATGGAGCATCCCGTCTTCGTACAGCTCAATGAGACTCAAGCAGAGGTGAACGAGCTTATGAACGCCGTAAACAACACCATAACCTTTAATATAACGGGAGAGATGCCTACGTCCTGCACGGGAAGCTGCTCTACTTGCGGTGGCGGCTGCGCACATTGACCTGAAGCACCAAAATAAGCAATTCGGAGGAAAAACGCCATGACTCCCATGATGGAGCAATACTTTGAAATAAAAAATCAATATAAGGACTATCTGCTTTTTTACCGTCTGGGAGACTTTTACGAGATGTTTTTTGACGACGCGGTCCTTGCGTCTCGCGAGCTTGAGCTGACGCTCACGGGCAGAGATTGCGGCGAGGCGGAGAGAGCGCCTATGTGTGGCGTTCCGTTTCATAGCTCCGAGGGTTACATAGGTAAGCTCATAGAAAAGGGCTACAAGGTGGCTATCTGCGAGCAGACGGAGGATCCCGCGCTTGCAAAGGGACTCGTGAAGCGTGAGGTTATAAGAGTTATTACACCGGGTACGGTTATTGAAACCAACCTTCTCTCGGAAAAGAAGAATAACTATCTGTGCTCAGTTTACATGAATGAGTTTGAGTGCGGAGTAGCTTTTGCTGACGTTTCGACGGCAAAGATTTTCGTTACCTCGTTTTGTGGGGATAACGTAGAGGCAAGACTCAAAAACGAGCTTGGAACTTACTCTCCAAGCGAGGTTATAACAAATCTCGGTGCGAAAAAGCTTGGCGATATAGCAGACTTTATAACGGGGCGTATAGGCGCTATGCTTACGGACAACCGTCCGACGCAGTTTGAATACGCGCCGTCAAGAGAGGCGGTAGTGGCGCAGTTCTCGGAGCTTTTGCGCGACGGAGAAGCGGAAAATAAGCCCCTCGTTTGCGCGCTTGGCGGTCTGCTTGCGTATATTTCCGAAACTCAAAAGAGCGATATTTCCTACATCAAGGATTTAAACGTTTATTCGGACGGACAGTTCCTTGAAATGGACATAAACACAAGACGTAATCTTGAGCTTACCGAAACCTTGCGTACTAAAGAAAAGAAGGGAAGTCTTCTGTGGGTTCTTGATAAAACTCGTACGGCTGCGGGCGCCAGACTGCTTCGTCAGTGGGTGGAGCATCCGCTTCTCGGCGTCGGCGGTATAAGAGCAAGACAGAACGCGCTTGAAGAATTTCTTGGTGACTATATGCTCCGTGAGGAGCTTGGCGCGATGCTTGACGGAGTGCTGGACCTTGAAAGACTCGTTACAAAAATCGTTTACGGTACGGCGAACGCAAAAGATCTTCGCGCAGTAGCCGCAACGATATCGGTACTTCCCGAGATCAAATCACTGCTCAAGACCTGCCGTTGCGACGAGCTTGCAAAGCTTTACGGCGAGCTTGAAACGCTTGAGGATATTTATGAAAAGATAAATAGCTCAATTTGCGAAAATCCGCCGTTTTCCGTTCGCGAGGGCGGAATGATTGCTGACGGATATAACGCAGACGTAGATAACTTCCGCGCCATTATGCGTGACGGTAAAGGCTATATTGAGTCCATTGCCGAGTCCGAGCGCGAAAAAACGGGTATCAAAACGCTTAAAATAGCGTATAACAAGGTGTTTGGATATTACATAGAGGTAACGAGGTCGTTTCTTGATCAAGTTCCCGAAACCTACATACGTAAGCAGACGCTTGCAAATTGTGAGAGATACATAACTCAAGAGCTTAAGGAAATGGAGTCAACCATTCTCGGTGCTACGGATAAGGTATGCTCGCTTGAATACGAGCTTTTCTGCGAGGTAAGAAATTACGTTGCGGAGAACAGCAGACGTATTCAGAAGGCGGCGGCGCTAATGGCAAGGCTTGACGTTTATTATAGCCTTGCTACTGTGGCTGCTAAAAATTCTTACGTTCGCCCCGAGGTGGATACGAGTGACGTGGTCGAGATAAAGGACGGACGCCACCCCGTGGTCGAGCAGTTCGTAAAGGACACGTATTTCGTTCCCAACGACGCAAATCTTGATACCGACAAAAACAGGCTTATGCTTATAACCGGGCCAAATATGGCGGGTAAATCAACGTATATGCGTCAGGTAGCAATAATAGTTCTTATGGCGCAGATAGGCTCATTTGTTCCCGCAAGAGAGGCACGAATAGGTGTTGTTGACAAGCTCTTTACGCGTGTGGGAGCATCGGACGACCTCGCTTCGGGACAGTCTACCTTTATGCTTGAGATGAACGAGGTTGCGTACATTTTAAGGAATGCGACTAAAAAGAGCCTTATTATATACGACGAGGTTGGCAGAGGAACGTCAACCTTTGACGGTATGAGCATTGCCCGAGCGATTATTGAGTACACTTGTAGCAGAAAAATAGGCGCAAAGACACTTTTTGCGACGCACTATCACGAGCTGACGGTAATGGAGAACGAGATAGACGGTGTTGTTAATTACAATATTGCCGCAAAGAAACGGGGAGACTCTATTACCTTCCTTCGTAAGATAGTCCGCGGCTCAACCGACGATAGCTACGGTATTGAGGTCGCAAAGCTTGCGGGAATACCCAACGAGGTCGTCAAGAGAGCTAAGGAGGTGCTTGCGTCCGTAGAAAAGACGGCGAAGGCTATAAGTACCTCGGAAGAGGCTGAAGCGGTACGCGACGACTCGCTCATAACGATGGACGACTTTGTGAATGAGCAGGTTATCGAGGAGCTTAAGGCGGTAGATATAAATACGCTCTCACCCTACGAGGCGATGAGCTTTCTGTTCGATTTAAAAAAGAGATTAAAATAATAATTACTTGTAAGGCATAGGAAAGGAGGAGCTATGGGAAAAATAAACGTATTGTCGTTTGCGGTTGCAAACCTTATTGCCGCAGGCGAGGTCGTTGACAGACCGTCGTCGGTAATTAAGGAGTTGCTTGAGAACGCAATCGACTCGGGCGCGGATAAAATAACCGTCGAGATACAAAACGGTGGAGTAACCTATATGAGAGTCTCGGATAACGGTTGCGGCATAATTCCCGAGGATCTTCCGATTGCCATACGCAGACATGCGACGAGTAAGATAAAGGATGCCGAGGATCTTGACGGAATAATTACGCTCGGTTTCCGCGGAGAGGCACTTGCGGCGATTGCTTCTGTGTCCGATATGCGAATAATTTCAAAGCCTCACGATGCGTCCGTCGGCGCTATGCTTACAGCAAGGGCGGGAGACATTATCGGAGTCAGCGAGCGCGCGTGTACTGACGGAACTACCGTTATAGTTGAAAACCTTTTTGCAAATGTTCCGGCAAGACGGAAGTTTTTAAAGAAGGATATTACCGAGTCAATGGCTGTAAGCGCAATGGTTGAAAAGATCGCGCTTTCAAAGCCGAATATCGGATTTAAGCTGATAATTGACGGCAAGGTAAAGCTTGAAACCGTTGGTGACGGTAATCTGAAAAACGCAATTTACTGTGTGTTCGGCAGAGATTTCGCATCAAAGCTTATCGAAACGAGTATAGAGGTTGACGGAATAAAGGTAAGCGGATACATCGGCAGACCGGATAACGTCCGTGCAAACAGAAATTATCAGAATTTTTTTATCAATGGGCGATACGTAAAAACGAAAACTGCGCTTGCAGCTATTGAGCAGGCGTATACGTCTTACATAGCCTCGGAGAAATTTCCATGCTGTGTGCTTTTCATTGATATAAATCCCGCAACGGTTGACGTAAACGTTCATCCTGCAAAGCTTGAGGTTAAATTCTCAAATGAGAAGCCCGTTTTCGAGGCTATATATTACGCGGTTAAAAACGCGCTTGAGGCAGATACGCAAAGACCGTC
Source organism: Oscillospiraceae bacterium (assembly GCA_015065365.1). Lineage (GTDB taxonomy): Bacteria > Bacillota > Clostridia > Oscillospirales > CAG-272 > HGM12713. Next base: position 5,838 of record SVQL01000033.1, read on the forward strand.
CGTTTCATTAAAGCGAATTGCACCTCAAGTTCAGCAGAGAGTATCTGACAGAGAAGCTCCCGTTGAGGACGGCAGGCGCGAATCACTCGCAAAACGGCAAATACAGAGCGAGCTTTATATTGCAAAAGAGCCACAAAAAGAAGAAAAGCAGTACGTACCCAAGGGTGGCTTTGAGCACGTAACTGCCGAGGAATATCTTGCTAAATACGTACAAAATGACAGTGCATTTCCCGAGCCCCAAACGCTTCAAACAGAAAGCAAGAGCGCGGAAGCACCGACTCACAAGACGGAGCAAAGTAAGACAAGGGGCAATTTTAATCAGACAGAACCACCGGAGCAAGAAAAGCCCGTCGTGGAAAATTTCGCGCCCGTAGTGTCTGCGCCCGTCAAAGAAGTACCTAAGCCTGCTCCGAAGAAGCTTTCGTGGCGTATAATCGGAGAAGCGTTTAATTCCTACGTCCTCGTAGAATGTGATGATAAGCTGCTTATCGTCGATAAGCACGCCGCGCACGAGCGTATAATTTTTGAGGAGCTTAAGGCGTCTATGCATAGGCAGAGGACCGGCGCGTCGCAGCTTCTTATGCTGCCTATCGAGGTGATGATGACGAGTGACGAAATTGAAACGCTCGTTGAATATAAGGCTGAAATAGAGTCTGTGGGATTTGAATTTGCCACGGGCAGATATACCGCAAGCGTTACGGCTATTCCCGATGGAATAAACGCTGATGCGGTCGGCGATATGCTTGCTGTAATGGCAGACCGCATAAAGAGCAATACGGGCACGGCTCTCATTACGCGAGATATAATTTTTGAGAAGGCGCTGTATCAGGCAGCGTGTAAGGCGGCGGTAAAGGCAGGCAGAGAATACCCACATGAGTACGTAGAGTGGATAATCGGCAAGCTTATGGAGCTTCCCGATATTACAGTGTGCCCCCACGGCAGACCGGTTGCAATCGAGCTTACCCATAAAAAGCTTGATTATCAATTTGAAAGATTATAACCTACTTTCTTTTGTAAAAGAAAGTAGGCAAAGAAAACTTCACAAAAGGTTTTCATAATTTCACATTAGTCAAATATAAAGAAAGCAAAATAATATTATGGAAAAGAAATTTGAAATACTCACAACGGACGGTCGCGCAAGGCGCGGAGTCCTTCACACGGTACACGGAGACATACAGACTCCCGTGTTTATGAACGTAGGAACGTGCGCGGCTATCAAGGGCGGTGTTTCCTCAAGAGAGCTTATTGATATCGACTGTCAGGTTGAGCTTTCAAATACATACCATTTGCACCTTCGTCCGGGTGACAAGCTTATTCACGATATGGGCGGACTCCATAAATTTATGAATTGGGAGCGTCCTATACTTACGGACAGCGGAGGATTTCAGGTATTTTCTCTGTCGCAGCTGCGTAAAATAACCGAGGAGGGCGTTCGCTTTGCTTCGCATATTGATGGCAAGAGAATATTCATGGGCCCTGAGGAGAGTATGCAGATACAGTCAAATCTCGCTTCGACTATCGCTATGGCGTTTGACGAGTGTGTGGAAAATCCCGCGCCGTACGAGTACGTAAAGCAGTCCTGCGAGAGAACGGCGCGCTGGCTTGTACGCTGTAAGACGGAAATGGACAGACTTAACTCGCTCCCCGAAACGATAAACAAAAATCAGCTTCTATTCGGAATAAACCAGGGTGGTACTTACGAGGATCTCCGTATAGGTCACATGCAGCAGATTGCCGAGCTTGACCTTGCAGGATACGCCATAGGCGGACTTGCCGTGGGCGAGGAGACAGAGGAAATGTATCGCATAATAGATGCGGTTGAGCCTCACATGCCCAAGGATAAGCCGAGATATCTTATGGGTGTCGGAACACCTTGTAATATACTTGAGGCGGTGCACATGGGCGTGGACTTTTTCGACTGTGTTATGCCAAGCCGTAACGCGCGTCACGGAAATCTCTTTACGTGGCACGGCAAGATGAATCTTCTCAATGAGAAATACGCGAGAGATCCCCGTCCGTTTGACGAGAACTGCGGTTGTCCTGCTTGCCGTAATTACAGCCGCTCCTACGTTCGCCATCTTATAAAGGCGAAGGAGTCGCTCGGCATGCGACTTGCAGTTGCTCATAACCTTTATTTCTACAACAACCTTACGCGCGAAATAAGAAAAGCGCTTGACGGCGGATATTTTGAGAGCTTCTACCAGAAATACAGAAATATTTTGGGAGAGAGAAGCCGGGATTAAGCCCTTCATGAAAGGAAAAAACACATGATAAAGCAGTCAATACTTGAAGAAGTCCTTGGCGTTGCCATGTCAACGGGTGGGGATTTTGCGGAAATATACGCAGAGAATACCAAAACGGGCGCAATAAATCTTGTTGACGGTAAGATTGACCGTATAAGTGATAACACGGGCTCGGGCGTTGGTATAAGAGTGTTTTTGGGAACGAAAACGGTTTACGCAACGACCACGGACTTGACTCGCGAGGGGCTTATCGCCTGCGCGAAAAACGCAGCTGATATCCTTGGAGAGTATAAAAATACCAAGGAGTTTAATATTGCTCTGACAGCTGTTCCCAACATCCATACCGTGCGCTCTCACCCCCTTGGCGGTGATATAAGAAACAGAATAGATATTCTTAAGAGCGCGTGCTACGCCGCAAAGGAATACGACGAGCGTATATCGCAGGTGCAGGGTACGTTGCTTGGAGTTGACCACGCTATACTCGTCGCCAACAGTGAGGGACTTTTTAAAGAGGACAGACACGTAAGAACGAGAATAATCGTAAATTCCGTTGCAAGCGCTATGGGAGAAAACCAGTCGGGCAGCTGTACGCCGGGGCGCGGAATGGGACTTGAGCTTTTTGAAATGTATGACCCGCGCGAGGTGGGAAAGCACGCATCAAGACAGGCAATAGTCAATCTCGAGGCAGGATACTGCCCCGCAGGACAGATGACGGTTGCTATTGAAAACGGATTTGGCGGCGTTATTTTCCACGAGGCTTGCGGACACTCGCTTGAGGCTACGCAGGTAGGAGTTGGAATGTCGGAAATGTGCGGAAAGCTCGGACAGATGATCGCAAACCCCAAGATAACCGCGATAGACGACGGAACTATAAAGAACGGCTGGGGCTCGTGCAATATCGACGATGAGGGTAACCCCACGCAGAGAAACGTTCTTATTGAGAACGGAGTTCTTAAAAATTATATGATAGACCGACTCGGATCGCGCAGAATGGGAATGCCTATGACGGGAAACAGCCGCAGGCAGGGATATACGTATGAGCCTACGTCAAGAATGACGAATACCTTTATAGATAACGGCCCCGATAAAAACGAGGACATTATCGCCTCTATCGAATACGGTCTTTACGCAAAGGAAATGGGCGGCGGCTCGGTAAATCCTCTGACGGGAGATTTTAATTTTGCCGTCCGAGAGGGATATATCGTAAGAAACGGCAAGATATGCGAGGCGGTGCGCGGAGCGTCGCTCATAGGCAAGGGCTCGCAGATACTCAAGGATATCGACATGGTTGGAAATAACCTCGCGACGGGACAGGGCATGTGCGGCTCTGCAAGCGGAAACGTGCCGACGGACGTCGGACAGCCGCTTATCCGCGTCAAGAAAATAACCGTTGGAGGTCGTTGATCAATATGAATTTTGAGAGAATAAAGGAGATACTGCGCGACGAGGCGGAGCACCGTGAAATCGCGCAGTACGAGATATTTTTCACAGAATCAAAAAGCGTTAGCACGGAAACGCTCGAAAACGAAATTTCCTCGTTTGCATCGGGAATAGGCGCGGGCGTAAATTTCAGATGTGTTCGTGACGGACACATGGGAAGTGCATCAACGGAGCTTTTTGAGGAGAATGAGCTTCGCGGACTCGTCGCTCGTGCTTACGCAAACGCGGGCGTAATCGAGAACAACGATGTTGCCGTTATCTTTGGCGGCTCGGATAAATACGCAGAGTGCCGTAGTGCATCGGTAGAGATGCCGAGCGCGGCAAGCGTAAGGGAGCTTGCGCTTGATATACAAAAGAGAACCTATGACGAAAGCGAGCTTGTAAGTGACGGAACGCAGTCGGGAGTGTTTGCCCAGACTGAAAGATACGAGCTTGTAAATTCAAACGGACTTAGTCTTTCCAATACTGTGTCACTCACAGGAGCATTCGTTCAGGCGGTAGTCAGCCGCGATGACGAGGCACAGGAGGCGTTTGAGTTTTCGCTCGGATTTGACGGCTCTGAGAAGCTTAGCAAAAAAGCAGTAGACAACGCCATATCAAAGCTTGGCGCTTCTGAGATACCGTCTGGAAAATACGAGGTAGTAATAGACGGTAGACAAATGCGTGCAATGCTGTCGGCTTTTTCCTCAGCCTTTTCGGGAAAGAATGCCCTTTTGGGGCTTTCCTTGCTCGCGGGCAAGGAGGGCGAGAGAGTGGCTGCCGAGTGCGTGACACTTATAGACGATCCGCTTGGCGAAAACAATCCCGTTCCAACTCCGTTTGACGGAGAGGGAGTGGCAACCTTTGAGAAAAACGTCATAGAGCGGGGAGTGCTTAAAACTCTGCTTTACGATATAGCAACAGCGCATAAGGCGGATAAGACGACGAGCGCAAACGGTCAGCGCGGCTCGTATTCGGAGCAGGTTCACATTGAGCCGTTTTGCTTTTATATCAAGGGAGGAAAGCTTACCGACGAAGAGCTTTTATCGAATATGGGTAATGGAATTTACGTCACCGAGCTCAAGGGCTTGCACGCAGGCGCGAATAGCGTAACAGGAGATTTTTCCATTGAAAGTGCGGGGTACCTTGTCGAGGACGGCAGGATAACGAAGGCAGTAAAGGGATTTACCGTTGCGGGGAATTTTTTCTCGCTTCTTAAGGACATAAAGGCAGTTGGAAGTGAGGTGAAATTCGGACTTCCGTCTGGATTTACAACCTTCGGCTCGCCGAGTGTATACCTTACCGATATGAGTATCGCAGGACAGTAAAAAAATAAGCAAAAAAGAGCCGATTTAGGCTCTTTTTTACTTGCAAATTATTGACAATGGTCGAAATGTGTGGTAGAATAATAAAATAACAGTAGTAATATTCATTTAAGGAGATAAATCATGAATAATTCAGAAAAGACAATGGACAAAATCGTCGCTCTGTGTAAGAACAGAGGCTTTATTTTCCCCGGCTCGGAAATATACGGCGGTCTTGCAAACTCTTGGGACTACGGACCTCTCGGAGTTGAATTCAAGAACAACGTAAAGAAGGCTTGGTGGAAGAAGTTTGTTCAGGAGTGTAAGTACAACGTAGGTCTTGACAGCGCGATCATCATGAATCCCCAAACGTGGGTGGCGTCAGGTCACGTGGGCGGATTTTCTGACCCGCTTATGGACTGTAAGACGTGTAAGACCCGTCATCGCGCAGACAAGCTTATCGAGGAATACGCATTTGCAAACGGACTTGACGATAACCCCGCAGGCTGGACCTTTGATCAGATGGCGGCATATATCAAAGAGAAGGGAATCGTATGCCCCGACTGCGGCGGCACGGATTTTGCCGATATAAAGAAATTTAACCTTATGTTCAAGACCTATCAGGGCGTTACGGAGGACTCAACGACAGAGCTTTATCTCCGTCCCGAGACCGCGCAGGGTATCTTCGTTGATTTTGCAAGCATTCAGCGCTCTGCAAGAAAGAAGCTTCCCTTCGGCGTTTGTCAGATAGGTAAGTCCTTCCGTAACGAGATCACTCCCGGTAACTTTACCTTCCGTACCCGTGAGTTCGAGCAGATGGAGCTTGAATTCTTCTGCAAGCCCGGAACTGACCTTGAGTGGTTTGCTTTCTGGAAGGAGTACTGCCGCAAGTGGCTCGTTGACCTCGGCATGAGAGAGGAAAATCTCAAGCTTCGCGACCATAGTGCAGAGGAGCTTTGCTTCTACTCCAAGGCAACGACTGACTTTGAGTTCTTGTTCCCGTTCGGCTGGGGCGAGCTTTGGGGCGTTGCTGACAGAACCGATTACGACCTTTCTCAGCACGCAGAGCACAGCGGTAAGGATATGATGTACTTCGATCCCGAAACTAACGAAAAGTATGTTCCTTACGTAGTTGAGCCCTCGCTCGGAGCTGACCGTGTAGCGCTTGCATTCCTCGTTGACGCATATGACGAAGAAGTTATCGACGCAGAGAAAAACGATGTAAGAACTGTTCTTCACCTGCATCCGTTCCTCGCTCCCTTCAAGGCAGCAGTGCTTCCTCTTTCCAAGAAGCTTTCCGAGGGCGCAGAGAAGGTATTTGAAGACCTCACAAAATACTTCAACGTTGACTACGACGAGGCAGGCTCTATCGGTAAGAGATATCGCCGTCAGGACGAGATCGGTACACCTCTTTGCATTACCTACGACTTTGACTCCGAAACTGACGGCTGCGTAACAGTTCGCGACAGAGATACTATGGAGCAGGTAAGAATTCCCGTAAGTGAGCTTAAGGCTTATATTGAGAGCAAAATCGAGTTTTAAGAGGTAGAAAATGGCAGGGAAAAAGAAGATTACCCGTATTCTCATAAGCATAATTTTTATTGCTTTGGGAGTGGATTCGGTTATAAGAGCTTTTGAGTCGCTGTTGGCGCTTGACATAGGCGGCGTGCTTGCTTGCGCGCTGGGAATAATGATGTTTGCGACGGGAATTATGGGACTTTTGAAGGTTCAGATTACTGTTTGTCGAGTCCTTGGGGTTATTATCTGTATTCTTTCCGCTATAAGCTTCGCAATGGCGCTTGCAGGTGGCTCTTTTGCCACACTTGCACTTGTTGAAGCCCTTCTTGCTTGGTTGTATTTTGACTGTACGTAATTAAATAAAAAGAAAAACTCCCGAGGGTGCGCGAAGAGCCGCCCTCGGGTATGACATTGATATGAAAACATTTAGACCAAAGCTTTTTTCAACCTTTAAAGGATATAATAAGAATAAGTTTTTGAGCGACCTTATTGCGGGCGTTATCGTAGCCATAATCGCTCTTCCTCTTTCCATTGCTCTTGCAATCGCATCGGGCGCTACCCCCGCGCAGGGACTCTATACGGCGGCTATCGCGGGTCTCGTTATCGCCGCGCTTGGCGGAAGTAACGTAAACATTTCAGGACCTACCGCGGCGTTTGCAACCATAGTTGCGGGCGTTATCGCGTCAAGCGGAACGGAAGGACTTGTTATCGCGACAATTATGGCGGGAGTTATACTGATAATTCTCGGAATTTGTCGCGCAGGCTCGCTGATAAAATATATGCCACATACGATAACTGTCGGTTTTACGTCTGGCGTTGCCGTTACAATTCTTATAGGGCAGATAAAGGATTTTCTCGGGCTTGATTTCGGTGGCGCGAAGCCTGTCGAGGCAGGTGAAAAGGCAGTTGAAATAGTTAAAAATTTCACTACGCTTGATTGGAAGTCGCTTGTGGTAGGTGTTATCGGACTTACAATACTTATCGGCTGGAATATTCTCGCTTCAAAAACAAGAGGAGGGGTATCACTGATTTTTAAAAAGATACCCGGCTCGCTTATTGCCGTAATTGTCGGAATACTCGTTGTTGCGTTTACCCCGCTTAAATGTCCTACGATCGGAACGCTTTATACCGATCTCAAGGGGGGCTTTCCGATGCCGTCGTTGCCGAGCTTTAAGTGGGGAACTGTGCTCGCAGTTATTCCCGACGCTTTTGCTATTGCAATACTTGCCGCGATCGAATCGCTTTTATCCTGTGTCGTTTCCGATAAAATGGTAGGAGATAAGCATAATTCCAATACCGAGCTTATAGCGCAGGGAGCAGGTAATATCTGCTCGGGTATTTTCGGCGGTATTCCTGCGACGGGAGCAATAGCAAGAACTGCTGCAAATGTAAAAAACGGCGGACGTACGCCAATAGCGGGAATTGTCCATGCTTTGGTTATTGTACTGTTTTTGGTAGTGCTTATGCCCGTAGCAAAGCTTATTCCGATGCCGATAATAGCGGCTATACTTTTCCTCGTTGCATATAATATGAGCGAGTGGCGTGAATTCGTCGGCATCTGTAAATCCCGCAAGGTAGGAAATATTCTCGTTTTACTTGTGACGTTTATCCTTACGGTAGTACTTAACCTCGTATTTGCCATAATCGCAGGAATTGCATTCACGCTCGTATTCTATCTTATACACAGAATCAAGAACAGAAAAAAGGAGAAAAAAGATGAAAAAAATTAAGACACTTGCATTATCTTTGATTTGTATACTCGCACTTACTCTTTCGCTTACCTCCTGTGACTTCTTAAAATACGGCTTTTTCGATGAGGAAGGTAATTTCGTTGGACTTGATAATCTTTTTGGTAATGACAGAGAGGACGAAGAAAACGAGAATATTTTCGATATTCAAAACGGTATTCAGCTTGGTCAGCCTTATACCTTGAATTATATTTCAAATGGCGACGGCACGTGTGACGTCACGATAAGCGTAAATAACTATTCGCTAAAGGCTGTGATTTCTTCTGACGTTGTCGTTAATCAAAGTGCGGACGTATATTATTTTTCGGATAACGAAAAATACTTTTCTATTAATCCCTCGGACGGCGTGATGAACGGCGATGCTGTAATTATTAATCCTTCTATTGGCTCAAGCATAACGAATTTTAACAGCATTGAAATTGAGATTCCCTCGCAGTCACCGGACGGGGACACTGTAACAGGTGTTGGAAACAGTAACTTCTTAGTATACCCCAACGTACCGAGAATGATTGATAAGGATACCTTTGAGATTCTTCTGAATAATCTGCGCGAAGGCCTTGGAAACGATACCGCAGGACAGTTTAATTACCAAAAGGTAATGTCTTACTATGCGCTTCAGGACCCTGAAAGTACAGTAAGTGACGAGATACGTCAGGAGATGCAAGCAAGCTATCCCGTTACAAAGGCGGTTGCCGTTTACGTTCTGGATCCAATCACGACGCTCGACGAGCTTGCAACGCTTTCGGATCTGCTTGGGGATTATGCGGGATATACCGCCGAGGATAGCAAGAGTGATTTTGACTCCTTTAAGCTCAAAGTAGCCGAGAAGGATTCCGCAATTGCAGATACTCTCGATTTTGGAAATATGGGATATAAGATTGCGAGAGTAGTTTTGCCGGTAACAGTTACTGAAATAGACGACTATGCGTTTGCAGGCTGCTATAATATGGAGCACATCGAGATACACAGTGATATAAATGAAATAGGCGAGGGAGCCTTCTACGGATGTAAACAGCTGCAGACTGTACATCTCCACAACGGCAACCTTACTGAAATTGAGGACAGAGCATTTATGCTTTGCGAGGAGCTTCGTAATATTTCTCTGCCGTACGGAGTTGAGGAAATTGGAGAAGAGGCGTTTTACGGTTGTAGGATGTTGGATGTAATTGATATTCCTCAAACCCTTAGAAGCATCGGAGGCAGAGCGTTTTATGGCTGTGAGTCGTTAGGCTCGATATATATTCCGGAAGCAATGACATATATAGGTGCAAATGCGTTTATGCGCTGTAACTCTCTTGTCTCGGCAGATTTTGAGCGCCTCGACAGTTGGAAGTGTATTGACAGTGAGGGTGAAACGTTTGATATTACGCTTTCAGATAGCCAAATGAATGCTACGTATCTTACAGTCAGATGGCCTGAATATGCGTGGACTCGAAGATAAAAAACAATAAAAAGAATCCCCCGATTTCGTTGTGATAACGAGATCGGGGGCGATTTTTATAACTGAATTTTTACTATTAAATCATTCCAAGCGCGTTGAGTAGCTCGTGACGCAAGGGAAGAACGAAGCGGCTGTCTCCGGATATAAGGAGAACGGTATCCTTATCAATAGAAGAAAGTCCCCGCTTTACAAAATCCTTATTTCTTTTGAATAAAATTGCGTCGCTTGCGCTCTCGTCACAGCTATAAATTTCCGATATTGTAAAGCCACGAGCCGTAAGGGCATTTTTGTATTCGGAAATAAGAGCGGATGACGGAAGACATAGGAGCACCTTTTTGGGAACTGCGTCGCCAAATTCAGACAATGTATCGCACATCGTGGGAATGGCAGAGGGTGAGTGCGTGCTGTCAACTATCATAAGGGGTGAGACGGAAAGCACCTCAAACTTTGCCGCAAGACGAAGCTTTGAGAGTCCTTCCTTGATTGCAGATGATGCTATTTCAAAGCCCTTGCGCGAAAGCATTTCGAGCGCTTCTATTGCAATAGTCGCGTTGAGCAGCTGGAAGCTACCGCATACGTTAAGTCTGTATTCCTCGCCCTTGTAGGAAAAGTCCGTTCCGGTAAAGGTACATTTTTTCAGAGTTAGCGCATTACGCGACGAAAGAGTAAGACGGCAATTTGCAGAGTAGCAAATATCCGTAATTTCTTTATAAGCGTTGGCACTCTGTGGCGCACTTATTATTTCCTCAATTCCTCGGGAAACGAAGGCGCGGATACGATTTATTTCCGCGTTGTCAGAATCGGGGAGCGTTCCGCAAATTATGGCGGCAAAGGGAGAGGGAAGATTTAGCGACGGATCGTTTCCGTAATGGTCGCTCTCAATAATTACAAGACCGCAGTTTCTCTCTCTGAAGGCAAGCAAAGCAACGGTAAGGAATATTTCGGATCGCGTCGGAGTAAAATCAGAGCTGAGCAAAGTTTGCTTGACGGTGTCTACAAGTCTTGCGAAATCCGCAAAGGGGATAGCCTCGTTGTTTATCAAGATGTTTTCACGTGGTTCCTCGCCGATTGGCATACGCAAAAATCCAACCTTATTGGAGGTTTTTGAAAGAACCGCCGTGAGCATTTGACCGCAGACTGTTTTACCGTTGCTGCCCGCAAGGCGTAAATATTTTATTCGTTTTTGTGGATTTCCTACGAGGGCAAGCAGATCGGTAAGCCGACTTTCCCCCACCTGCTCGGGTGCACTCGAAAGATACTTTTTAGCGTTTAGATAGGTCATATGATAAAAACCTTTGATAGTTTAAAAATGCAAGTCTTCAAGCTCGTCGCCGCATAGAAAACGCTTTGCGTTAAGATATTCATTCATGGCGCGGCGCGCTTCGGGTGAATCAGGCTTGAAATTACGCTTGCGCACGGCGCGAAGCATAATGTTTTTGGGTGTTTCCTCGGGGTCGATAAGCTCAAGTGCCGCCGTGGCATAGCCGTGCGCCTCGAGCCTTTTAAGGCGTAGCGCGTCGGTTGCCGCGTCACAGAGCTTTTGACGGAGCATTGAATAATCGGTGATAAATGAAAGGGCAGGGCTTGATATTGCCTTGTTCATTTCATGGTGACAGCAGGGAGTTGACAGAATAACGTCAGCCTGCCAATCCGTAGCCTTTTGGAGAACTATATCGGTAGCTATATCGCATGCGTGTAGGGAAATAACGAGTGAGGGCGGCACGTCGGTCGTATACGCGCGGATGTCACCTGTCACGAACTCAAGTCCGTCAAAGCCAAGATCACGCGCCGTACGGGAACAGTGCTCGATAACGTCGCTTTTGAGGTCAATTCCCGTCATGCTTACCTTATAGCCCTTTATATTTGCAAAATAATGGTATACGGCAAAGGAAAGATAACTTTTACCGCAGCACAGGTCGCAGATGCGTATTTCGCCCCTCGGAAGCTTGTCCTCTACGTCGCGGATCAACTCCAAAAAACGGTTGATCTGACGGAATTTTGCTTGTTTGCGGTCATAGACACGTCCGTTGGCATCCGATACGCCCAGACAGCGCAAAAACGGCTCGTTCCCCGATAAGATGTACTGCTTTTCGCGATTGTTGGAAAGGGGAGCGCTCACCTTCGGTGAAAGATTTGGATCCTGTAGCTTTCGCTCCAGCTTGTCTCCACCCAACAGGATCTCCTTGTTGGATTTGGAGCGCTTGTATTCACATTCACCCAGAGAGCAGATCAGGTTGATCTGGTCAAAGCCGTCGGAAAAAGCCGACAACGCGGAGGCGGCGTCGGCATCGGTATTCAAATTTTGGTGTGTTACCTTGTTGTCCTTATGAAACAACTCAATTTGTAAAAAACGCTTTTGCGCCGATTCTCTTAGGGTCAGGACCGCCTTTTGCAAAGTGGGATCCTTGGGCTTGGAAAAGACCGCCTTGCGCAAAACCGTTTGGTCTGCCGCGGACAGGATCAGCGCACACATCCGCGCTTGGGCGGACATCGTAGAAGAAGTCATCATTATACCTTTCGAAGCGTTATTTTTCTTCGGGCTCGTTTGAGGTGGGATCCTCAACGGGCTTTTCTACGCTTTTCTTAAATGAGAATTTGTTTTCGGTTCCCTTGAGGAGGCGAACGATGTTTTCCCAGTGCTTGATGATGACCAAAGCAGCCATCAAAAAAGCCAAAAGGATATAAAGAGGAGATCCGTCGGGGGGATTTTCGTGCAGGAGCGAAGAGCGTTCGATTCGGTCCAGTACAAAGGGGAACAGGAACATGCACATAACGGAGCCCAGAGAAATATAACGGGTAAAGAGAACGATCAAAAGGAAGATCACGATCAATATAGCGAAAACAATGGGATTGCACATCAGGATGGTAATGCCTGC
>SVQL01000124.1 GCA_015065365.1 Oscillospiraceae bacterium
TCTCAACGGGAACTTGGTTTTTTCCCGATGCGGAAAAGATAAAGATCATATCCTTTTGTGTGGGAACGTATCTTCTGAATACCTCACGCGCGATACCCGACATCTTTTCCATTCGACTTGATTTTGCCGCTCCGTTATGAAGCATAAGGTCGGTGTCGAGCATAGGAGAAATGTTTGCAAGACCGCCCGCGCGGTAAAATGCATCGAGTCCCGGCAGATGTGAGTGTCCGCACCCGAACACGAATATCAGTCCGTCGCGCTTTATCGTTTCAGCAACAAGCCTTGATGCGATTTCAATTTTTTCACTTTCCTCGTTCTCAATACGGTATAAAATATCGGTTATTTTGTCTAAATACTCTGACATATTGCCTCCATAAAAATTAGCGTTCTTTCGAGACTCTCCTGTAATGTCCCGACGCTTGGAAATATTATTTGTTTTTCTTTATAAACGATCGCTTGATTCTTGTCCAAATACCTATTTTAGGCTTTTCCTCTTCATGCGGCACTTCAAGCACCCACGGCAAGCGAACGTTGTATAAAACAATTTCAAAGCAACGCCCCTCCTCTTGCTCGTGAGGGAATACGGGATCCTTGTTAATAACGAGACTTATGACCGTCCCACCGTCCTCTATGTCGATTTCGTATTCTCCGCACTTAACACATTCACCGACTGCGGTATATGAAACAGCAAAATATCTATCCTCGCCCCAGTGATAAGTAGAGCAGATTTCATCGGGACGCGATATATCAATACCGAGATCCGATAAATAATCTTTAAGCTTCGGAAAAGCAGACTCGGCTTGGCGATAAAAGTTTTGACATTCGTTGCAATCGCATAAGGTTCTCGTTGCGTAGTATTCTCTCGTTTTATCTATGTCAACGTCAAATACATAATCTTCCTTTTCTATGATCGCCATACCGTCACCACCTTCATTGAAATAATTATACCATATTTCCAATAAAAAATCAACAATATTCCGGCGAATAAACGGGCTATAATTCCGACGAATAAACGAGCGGCAACGCACAAGCCGACCTCTTGTTTCGTGCTACGCGCCGCCGCGGCGCATGTAGCTTTCGTAAGGTCAAAAGGATACTCAATCCTTTTTGCTCGTTTGCGAGGCGAGCTACGCTCGTCGGCATAACCCGAAGGGCAGAAAGCTAAAATCGCACTCCACAGGCAAAAAGGAAAGGTAGGACGATGTCCTACCTTTCCTTTTTATGTTGTCTTGACAAAATAAATGTCTGCTCATCCTATGTATTTACTCAAAGTAAATCTCGCAAGCCGTATGTGCTTTCTTGCCACGGTGTATGACATTGCAAGCTCGTTATCATTGTAATATTGAATGAATGGATAAAAGCAGCTTGTGTGCATCTTAGCCTGCAAAATGACTTCGCTCTTGCTAAGATCTTCGAGATTGATCTTCACGATCCCGATATGCTCGCGGTCGATCGGCGCATGGAAAAGATACAAGGCGCCACGGTAAAGTATGAAATCTCCTCTTGATTGACAATCTTCGATCTCGACAGGTTTGTCCCAAGTGTCAGTAAGTAAATGGTATGCAGTTAAAAAACCGCATTTGTTGGTATCCTGCTGACGAACAAAATAATATACCTTGTCACCAAGCACGTAGGTTGCGTTCTCCCATTTTGAATCATTGATGAAATCAGGCTGTGAAACGTACTCCCAAGTGATCAGATCACGGCTCTTGATGATGCAGGTGAAGTCACCGCTGTAAAGTCCGGAATAGCAATAGTTCACACCGTTTTCCATACGGTAAGATTGCTTTTGCATAATGCCTATGTCGGAATATGTTCTCTTTATTGGAACGTCATTTTCAGCTAGCGCCGATCTTATACCGCTTGCCGAAAGATCGTTGACAATGTCGCCCACTTTGAATCTGTTTACTCCTATCTCGCCAAAGCTTTTTCTCCTTACGTCGAATGGACAATAAAAGCGGTAATAGTTTTCTTCCGTGCGTGCCGTCCACATAACGTATAGGGTGTTCTCATCCTTGCGCATAAGGATCGTATCATAGACCATGTCGATCGTTTTATCGCCTACGGTGTCACCTGTTGTTTGCAGATCGATATACGTTTTATTGTCAATATCGTCGACCGGCGCCCAGACCAATCTTGCGGTTTGATTTTTGGGATCCTCGGACGGCTCCTTGGTATTGGCATAATAGGTCATATATATCGTGTCATCTATCACGATAAACGTTGATACGTGCGCCATTTTGTCTCCGGGCTTTTCAAAATTGGAAATGATGAGGTCGGTTATTTCCTGTGCAAATGTGTCTCCTTTTTTGATCAGAACCCCGTCAACGTCGGCGCTAATCCTTTTTGCAACGTCGGCTATCGGAGCTCCCGCCGATGTTTTCAATTCTTTTTTGGTTTTGAAATCAGCAGAAAAAATATTCGTCATTTTTTCGTTCCTCCGTTTTAAAAAATATTTTATTAAAAATATCAAAATAGATAAGATCGAAACAGCTTCGTTTACAATCCCTATGTAAGAGCCTACGTAAATGTCATATATCATAAAAGATGCGCAAACGGGAATTGACAAAATCTTTGTAAATAGTGGATTGTCGATCCAAAGTAAGACTGTTACGAGAGCAGATGCGGCAATAGGGAGTATATTAAATGCCGAATGAAAAGTCCCGATCGCAAGCCCGAAGTTTATAAGAATAAACAAGATGGGCCATAGAATGTGATCAGCCAATTTGTGCTTTTTACGATTTACGAAGACAAGCTCCCTGAATATACCGACAAAGTTTGGTATTGCTCCGGCTATGCCACCTATGCACAAGTAATGTATCACCCAACACACGTCTGCAGAAAGCTTTGACAAAATGATTCCTTTACGGGTTTTCTGCTGATATATGGAAAATAGGGCAAGCATTGCTCCTACTCCGAAAATTATTGAAACTATTTGCATTTTAGCATAAGCTCCTTTTTTAAAAGTCAATATGGAAATATGGAAAATTATCGCTGTTAAAGTAAACCCCAATTTGTCCATTGACAGATAGCTACAATTGTGATAATATTATATTGCATATTTATTGATATTTCAAGCATCTATTTTGGATAGTTCTAACACTATATTGGAGAAACACTATGAACCTGCGCTATGAAGAATACACAGATATACAAGGACAGGTGCCTTTTGTATTAAACAAAAATATTAAGCGAACTGCTGCTTTGCGTAGCGAAAGTCAAAATTGG
>SVQL01000034.1 GCA_015065365.1 Oscillospiraceae bacterium
AAAGTTTTTGGAATCAAGATCGTCCTGTGCCAGACGCATAGCATCGCCAAATCTTTGGTAGTGTACGATTTCTCTTTCACGCAAGAACTTGATAGGCTCGCGCACGTCAGGATCGTCGACAAGCCTTAATATGTTGTCGTAGGTCGTGCGCGCCTTTTGCTCTGCAGCGAGGTCCTCGTTAAGATCGGTAAGCAAATCTCCCTTTGACTGTATATATTTGATATCAAACGGCACTCCCGATGCCGCAACGGGATAAACGCCGGTCGTATGGTCAACGAAATATGTTGCAAACGGTGTTCCCGCAATTTGCTCGGGGGTTAGATTTCGGGTAAGCTGATGTATGATAGCGGCTACTATCTCCAAATGCGCCAACTCCTCCGTTCCCACGTCTGTCAAGATTCCCGATATTTTTGAGTTCGGGCAGGAATAACGTTGATTCAAATATCTCATGGACGCACCAAGCTCTCCGTCCGGTCCTCCAAGCTGCGATATTACTATCTGAGCTGTTTGGGGGCTCGGATTTTTGATTTTTACAGGATATTCAAGCTTTTTTTCATAAATCCACATATAGCTCTTCTTCCTTTCTTCGTTTAGTTAGCGTCAACTTCCCAAGGCCACGGAGCATCTGTCCAGTCCCAGGAATGGTCGCTTCTGTTATCAAGATTCGTTATAGGGGTATTGCAATGTGCCATTTTTTCAAGTATTTCCCTTCTTTCATGGCATAGCTTATGATAGTAAGCAAGTGCTTCAGCTGAACAAGGATATGCGTCGAGATACAAAACCGTATCAACAAGTGCAAATTCTATTGTCTGGAGTTGTTTCATAAGCTTTTTGCAATCATTCATATTGTTGTTACCGCCACAACCGCGAGAACATGATGAATTGTTGCTGTTCCCTGCGTTGCCTCTGAATCCCATTCTTGAAGAATATCTGTCAACCACGGCAGCACCCTCCTTTATAAACGCTATCTCCCATAAACGGAAGATTAAGCTCCTCGAATAACGTACCATTTTTTAATGCCATTTCCGGCTCGTACAAGTTCTTAAAGCATTGAACAGGCGCGTACAGCGATGCAAGGGGATAATCCTTGATGCCCCATTTGTTAGTAGGGCAATTCTTCCCCGTCATGCCTTCACAGCCGCACGTACCCCTCATGCGTAAGCTTCTTTCACCGTTATCGCAGCACGGTGTGCTTTCATAATCCATATACATAAGCATACATGACCTTTCTGTTTTATTTTGAGGTTATTTCCTCATATTCATAGTATGCATTCAGACCGTAATTGGTTATACGAAAACACCGACTGTCACGTGACAGTCGGTGTTTTCGTATCAGTTACAATATACTTCAAAAGCTTCTCTCACATACGAAAGCTTTTTCTTCGCCTCAGTTTCATTCTCGGCAACTATGCTGAAATAGAATTTGCACTTTGGCTCGGTTCCGCTCGGACGAACTGCAACCCAGCTTCCGTCGGCAAGGGTAAATTTGAGAACGTTAGAGGACGGAAATCCCTTACTCTGCATTTCATTCGAAAGAAAGTCCTCAGTCCTAACAACGTCAATGCCGTTTACCGATTTGGGAGCTTTGTTACGGAGATTTTCCATAAGGGCAGACATTTTCTCCGCTCCGTCAATTCCCTTAAACATAAAGTTATCAAGAGCATCAAGGAAGAAGCCATGCTCTTTGTAAAGCTCATTCAGCACGTCGAGCAAGGTCTTGCCCTCCGTTGCATAGAACGCAGCCGCCTCGCAAAGCATGAGAGATGCCTGAACGGCGTCCTTATCGCGAACGAAGTCAGCAACAAGACAACCGTAGCTTTCCTCATAACCGAACACAAATTCCTTATCGCCCGCAAGCTCATGCTTATATATCTTATCTCCGATAAACTTAAAGCCAGTAAGCGTTTTCTCGGTTGCTACTCCGTACTTTGCGCAAACTCTGTCGCCAAGATCGGAAGTAACGACCGTATTGAACATAACTCCGTTTTTCGGAATAGATCCCGACTTTGCTCTGTTTGAAAGAATATATTCCTGCAAAACTGCCGCCGATTGGTTACCCGTCATACGAACGTAGTCGCCGTTAGCTTTTACTGCAACGCCAAGTCTGTCACAGTCGGGATCGTTCGTTATAACTATATCTGCATCGTACTTTTTTGCATATTCAAATGCAAGCTCGTATGCCTCGTTTGTTTCGGGGTTGGGGTTCTTCGTATTACTGAATTCGGTATCGGGCTCGCACTGCTCGATTACAGGAATAACGTTATATCCGAGTCTATCAAGCACGGTTCTTACGGGAACGTTACCCGTACCGTGTTGGGGAGAATAAACAATTTTAATATCCTTCTTTAAATCAGGACAAATGCTTATTCCCATAACTGCCTTATAGTAGGCTTCGTCAACATCAGCACCGAGCACGGTTATAAGCTCCCCTGCTTCCTCAAAGGACAGTGATTTAACTGTCAATGGATCGCTGATTTTGGCAATTTCTGCAACAACAAGGTCATTAACCTCGGGAACAAGCTGACAGCCTCTCTCATCGTAAAGCTTATATCCGTTATATTCAGGCGGATTGTGCGATGCTGTAATTACAACACCGCCGAATGCGCCGAGGTATCTTACAGCGAAGGAAAGCTCCGGCGTCGGGCGAAGCGAATCAAAAACGTAAGCTTTAATTCCGTTTGCGGCAAGAACACCTGCGGTTTCCTTAGAAAACTCAACGCTGAAGCGTCTGTTGTCGTGAGCAATTACAACGCCGCGACGGAAAGCATCCTCTCCCCTGCTTTTAATATATTCTGCGTATCCCTGCGTAGTTTTTTTAACAATATATCTATTTATACGGTTTATACCCGCTCCGATAACTCCGCGCAAGCCACCCGTGCCGAATTCAAGCTCCTTATAAAATCTTTCCTTAATTTCGGCGTCGTTGTCTGCCATAGCTTCGAGCTCGTTCCTGGTATCTTCATCAATTTGCGTGCTATTAAGCCAATGCTTGAAAATTTCTCTGTAATCCATAAAAGTTCTCCTTATCTTTGTACAGAAATATTATATACTATATTTTTCCAAAATTCAATGACTAAAATGTAAATATAAAAATTATATTAAATAAACTTTCGACAAATATTTTTAATAAACTTACCGAAAAGACTTGACAAAACGGTAGAAGTGTGTTATTATATTATAGCGCTTTACCAAGGTAAAGCATTAAAATTATAATCGCTATGCGATACGGAGGACATTTTTATGAAAAAAGTAGTATCCCTTGTGCTTGCACTCATTTTGTGCAGCGTTTGCTTCTTGGCAACAACTTCATGTCAGAAGAACGACAATAAGCTGATCGTCGGCTATACCATTTACGAGCCAATGAATTATCTCGATGAAAACAACGAGCTGGTTGGCTTTGATACAGAGCTTGCAAAGGCTGTTGCCGCAAAGCTCGGTATGGAAATTGAATTCCAGAAAATAGAATGGTCCAACAAGTACCTTGAGCTTGAGGCAGGAACCATCAACTGCATTTGGAATGGCTTTACCTCTAACTGTGCTGACGATGACGGTGTTCAGAGAAGCGACAAGGTTGACTTCTCTTACGCTTACATGAACAACGAGCAGTGCGTAGTAGTTCAGTCAAAGGATCTTGCAACTCTCAATTCCGCAGCTGCTCTCGCTGATAAGAAGGGTGCCGCTGAAAAGGGCTCTGCAGGTGAAGGCGTTGCAAAGGATTACATTGATAACACCGACGTTAACTACTTCGGTAAGGATTCTCAGGCTGCTGCTATGATGGAGCTTAACGCGGGTACCGTTGATTTTATCGTCATTGACAAGACCATGGCTAAGGCAATGGTTGGAAGCGGAAGCTATGCTAACCTCGCTATCGTTGAAGACATTGAGATTGAATCCGAGGTTTACTCTATCGGCTTTAAGAAGGGCAGCGAGCTTACCGAAAAGGTAAACGGCGCTCTTAAGGAGCTTGCAGAGGACGGTACTATGATGGAGCTTGCCCAGAAGTACGGTCTTGAGAACTACGTAATCACCGACCTCAAGTAATTGATAATTAAATCAAATTATTTTATTGCACTCTGCCGTGGCAGAGTGCAATAATGCTGAATAGATATTTTTTCAAGTAAGGATAACCGTTATGGAATTTTTAAAGGTTACACAATTTCTCTTTGAAGGATTTGGTACTTCCTGCGCGCTGTTTGCACTGACTCTTATCTTTTCACTTCCGCTCGGACTTCTTATATCCTTGGGTACTATGACCAAGTTTAAGCCTGTCCGCTACGTGATGAAAACCATTGTGTGGATAGTCCGCGGTGTCCCCCTTATGCTTCAACTGTTTATAATATGGTTCGGCCCCGGAATGCTATTTGGCGTTTCTATTCCGAGCTTTACTTTCCTCTCCTTCAATATTTCAGGTCGCTTCACTGCCGCGCTGATTGCATTTGCAATAAACTATGCGTGTTATTTCAGTGAGATATACCGTGGCGGTATTGAGAGTATTTCAAGAGGACAGTACGAGGCGGGACAGGTTTTGGGTATGTCGCGCACGCAAATTTTTTTCAAGGTAGTTCTAAAGCAAGTTATTAAGCGCATTTTGCCCCCTATGTCCAATGAGATAATTACACTTGTTAAGGATACAGCTCTCGCACGTGTTATAGGCGTTATCGAGATAATAGATAAGTCGTACATTCTGCTCGGCCCGAACGAGATAGTCGGCGGCGGACTTATATGGCCGCTCTTCTACAGCGGAGTATTTTATCTCATATTTGTAGGAGCACTTACGCTTCTGTTTAATTTCTTTGAGAAAAAATTAAGTTATTTTAAATCTTAAGGTGGCATATATGGCTTTACTTGAAGTTTCAAATATCAAGAAAAATTTTGGAAAGACCGAGGTCCTTAAGGGCATTGACTTTTCCCTTCAAAAAGGTGACGTGCTTTCTATAATCGGCTCGTCCGGTAGCGGAAAGACGACCCTCTTGCGTTGTCTTAACTTTTTGGAGGTTCCCGATTGCGGAACGATCTCAATAAACGGAGAAACTATTTTTGACGCATCTAAAAAGAGCAAGTCGAGCGACAAAGAAATACGCAATAAGCGTCTGCACTTCGGCCTTGTATTTCAGTCCTTTAATCTTTTCCCTCAGTACAACGTATTGGACAATATTACGCTTGCTCCCATTCTTCGTTTGAAGGATGAAAAGCTGACAAAAGAAGAAAAGAAAAAAAGAATTGCTATGATTACAGAAGATGCGTATGCATTGCTTGCAAAGGTCGATTTGACTGAAAAAGCAAGAGCATATCCTTGTGAGCTTTCGGGTGGTCAGCAACAACGTGTGGCAATTGCAAGAGCACTTGCGCTCTCCCCGGATATTCTCTGCTTCGACGAGCCTACATCGGCGCTTGACCCCGAGCTTACGGGCGAGGTGCTTCGCGTTATCAGGGATTTGAAAAATCACGATTGCACGATGATAGTAGTTACTCACGAAATGGAATTCGCAAAGAGTGTTTCGGATAAAGTAATTTTTATGGCTAACGGTGTTATCGAGGAATGCGGAACTCCCGAGGAAATATTTGACAATCCCAAATCGGCGCTCACGCAATCATTCCTTCGTAAATCAGTTGAATTATTCTAATAAAAAAACGGCAGAATTTTCTGCCGTTTTTTATGTTAAAGTTTAATTACCGCAACCGCACTTTCCGTGCTTATCTCCTCCCTGATTAGGTATAAAATCGGGAGGGCAAAATTCTGCCGTTGGAAACGCCATGTTTCTGAAAACAGAGCAAGGATTATCGTCCTCGGTGGATACACATACCTTGTCGGGAACGCAGTATTCGGTAGCATGTATGAGATATTGAGCAGGTCTAACGAGTCTTACTACCGAGAAGATACCAAGTGAAACCGTAAGGAATCTGCCCTTGCTGTCACTCAACTGGTCATTCATGGAATTCATAATACCCTGAGGTATATCTCCGCAACAGCAACAGCAGCAACAGCACGGATCTTCGGGCTCTCTAACCTTAGCATTGAGAATTATGGGGTCTACCGCTTCTACAATAGCAGTAGGTACGTTTTTAGCAGAATAGCAGGGGTCGGGAGTGGAGCAGAAATCGTTACAGTCATTCTGACTCTTGAATACGCTGACGTTGCTTTCACTGCCGTAAAGGATTACCTTCTTTTCAAGCACAGCAATTCCTTCAAATTCCTGACTTCTTCCGCCGCAAAGACATGCCTCAAAGCAAATGCTTACGTAAAACTTTATAGTTATCGAATAGAAGCCTCTGTTGAATTTTATGGGATCTATAAGTATCTGTGTCCATGAAATTTTTGCGCTTTTTGCGCGAATATTAGTAGTATGCTCAAGAATATCGTTTCCAAAATTCGTAAGCAACACCTTTACATCCTCGAAACAATCCCTATCGCGACAGGAATCAAGCACGCGATTGGTATCTATACACACAGTTTCCGATTTTTGGGGAGCTTTATCAATGCACGAGCATGGGAATCTGTTTTCAGACATATCGTTATCCTCCTATGATAATGTTTTGAGCAATAGCTCTTCTCTACCATATTATGCATTAAAGTCTTTTTTGACAATGTATTATGAGCCAAATTTGGTGAGTTCCCAAAATGTTTACAATTATAAAATTTTATTTATAAATAACTCTTGAAAAAAATCGAAAAATGTATTAAAATATATAGAGTAGGTTTATTTAAAAATATCCGTGAGGTTTCAAATGACAAATATCGGTTTTGACAATAATAAATATATAGAATTGCAGTCAGGAAAAATTCTTGAGCGTATTTCAAGCTTTGGCGGCAAGCTCTATCTTGAATTCGGAGGAAAGCTTTTCGACGATTTCCATGCAGCAAGAGTGCTCCCCGGATTTTGCCCCGATAGTAAAATTAAAATGCTTTTGAATATGAAGGACGATGCAGAAATGATCATCGTCGTTTCAGCTACCTCAATTGAGCAAAATAAGATGCGCGGCGATCTTGGTATCACCTACGATATGGACACATTGCGCCTTATAGACGCATTTACGGAAATTGGAATGTACGTCGGAGGTGTAGTGATAACTCAATATTCCAATCAACCCGCAGCTGACACGTTTATTAAAAGACTTGAAAACCTCGGCGTTAAGGTATATAAGCACTACCCCATTGACGGATATCCTACTAACGTACGTAAAATTGTCAGCGACTCGGGCTATGGAAAGAACGACTATATTGAAACCACAAAGCCACTCGTCGTTGTCACAGCGCCTGGCCCCGGAAGCGGAAAAATGGCTACGTGCATGTCACAGCTATACCACGACCATAAGCGAGGAATTAAGGCGGGTTATGCAAAATTTGAAACCTTCCCTATTTGGAATCTTCCTCTCACTCATCCCGTTAACATGGCGTATGAGGCGGCTACCGTTGACCTCAGCGATGTAAACATGATAGACCCCTTCCATCTTGAAGCAACGGGAACTACCGCAGTAAATTACAACCGTGACATCGAAATATTCCCCGTTTTGCAGGCTATCTTCAAGCAGATATACGGCGAGTGCACGTATAAGTCTCCTACAGACATGGGCGTAAATATGGCAGGCTACTGCATTTTTGATGACAAAGCAGTTTGTGATGCTTCAAAAATGGAGATCGTTCGCAGATACTATGACACGCTCTGCCGCAAGAGAAACGGCGTTGCAGACGCCGAGGAGGTTTATAAGAGCGAGCTTATTATGAGTAAGGTTGGAGTTGACGTATCCTTCCGACGCGTAGTAAAGGCGGCTCTCGATAAGGCGGAGCTTACGGGCGAGCCTGCGGCTGCGATCGAGCTTGGCGACGGAACAATAGTAACGGGTAAAACCTCAAAGCTTATGGGCGCTTCAGCTGCCGCTCTTCTTAACGCGCTTAAGAGTCTTGGTGGTATCGACGAGTCCATTCTATTACTTCCCGCTGTTCTTATGGAGCCCTTGCAGAAGCTTAAGGTCGAAAATCTCGGAAATAACAATCCCCGTCTTCATTCTGACGAGGTTCTCATCGCTCTTGCAATTTCCGCAACAACCAATCCCGTTGCGGCAATGGCTATGGAACAGCTACCCAAGCTTAAAGGCTGTCAGGCTCATATCAGCGTAATGATTTCCAACGTAGACAAAACCATCTACAAAAAGCTTGGCATTGATCTTACAAGTGAACCAATATACGCAACCAAAAAGCTTTATCACAAATAAAAAATGCTTCCGCTGACCGTACGGTTAGCGGAAGCATTTTTTAATATTCTGATTTTACTTTTTCATTTTTCATGATAGATACGAGTCTGCTCGTGCCAAGTCTTGACGCGCCAAGCTCAATAAACCGTTTGGCATCATCAAAAGACTTAATACCGCCTGCAGCTTTTATTTTTACGCCCGAGCCGACATACCGTGAAAACAACTCGATGTCATCAAAGGTTGCTCCACCGCCGGCAAAACCCGTAGAGGTTTTTATAAAATCTGCGCCTGATCTTGTAACTATATCGCACATTTTAATCTTTTCTTCCTCAGTAAGCAGGCAGGTTTCAATAATCACCTTTAAAATTTTATCACCGCATATAGTCTTTATCTGCATTATCTCGTCAAGAATGTGATCAAAATATCCGTTCTTTACGTCGGTGATATTTATAACCATATCAATCTCATCAGCTCCATCCTCTAATGCTGCTTGAGTTTCCGCACATTTTATGGACGTTGCATTGTATCCGTTTGGAAAACCTATTACGGTACAAACGGATACTCTGCCGTTAAGACAATCCTTTGCATATCGAACGTATGACGGAGGAATGCAAACCGAGGCAACACCGTATTCAAAAGCATCGTCACATATTTCCTTTATCTGACTTTCCGTAGCCGTCTGCGAGAGCAATGTGTGGTCAACCGTAGAAAGTATTTCATTTATATTCATGATGACACCTCGTCAAAGCTCCAGCTTACGATATTCTTTATCTTCTCATTCGTTTCGGTATCGGTGTATTTAACAGCAAGCTTACTTCCATCGTCTATAAGAAGAACGCCCTCATCTTCGGCAACGGCTAACTTATAAAATACTCCCTCGGTATCTTTGATATAAATATAGCTCTCACCGTCGATAGTCAAAAATCTGATCTGACTTACGGTAATAGATTTTTCCTTGGTATCGGCAGGTAAATCGGGAGTAGTCTCGGGAATTTCGACGTTATTGTCGAGTACACCTTCTTCCTTCAATAGCTTAATATAAGCCTCCTTTGCCTCCGCCTGAGTTGTTCCCGTAGCAACTATGCTGTAATTTTCAACGTTAACAAGCGCGTAAAGCTTTACCAAGCCCCCCTTATCCTTAAGAACCATAATATAGGTAGCCTCGCCTGACGCATTTATTAAGGACGGGAAGGATGCCACGTAGCCCTTCTCCTGAACTGCGCCCTCAGCGGCATTCATTGCCGAATACTCCTCTGCTCCGATTACGGAGTAGAACTTATATTCACCGGTACGCGCATTGCTTATTATAAATCCGATGTTGCTCTCGTCGTTGCTTACAGACGTAACACCCGTAAAGAACCAAACGTCATCCTCAATTACGATATATCCGAAATCGTCCGTCGTAACCTTGCAGTCCTTGTTACCGATAATACTGTTCCAAAAGCCGTTTGCAAGAGTTCCGTACCAGTCGTATTTTTGAGAAGCAAGTGTTCCCGTAAACACGTTGTCAACCCAAGCAGGCACGTCGGCAAGAGCATAAAGCTCGGATGAGCCGTCACAGGGATTAAAAATAATAACCTCGTTTACGTCGTACGCACCGAAAATTCCCACGCGAGGAGTCATACAAGCGACGATATAATAGGGCTTTCCCTCATCATCAACCTCAAAAGAAATATTGCCGAAAATCTTAGTAGGGTATGAAAAACGGAGTTTTCTGTGGAGATCCTCATTAAAATACGCGCTTTCAACATATTTCATGGGCGTAGAAAGCTCAACGTATTCCGCAGAGCTGTTGACGGGGTCAACCATAACCATTCCCGGAATTCCGTTTTTTCTGTTATTAAACCACTTGAAGAAATCAACGTACTCAAGATTAACTACCTTTTGAGGTGTTCCTTTGTAGTTTATCTGCACATAACTCGTTCCTATCTGATACTGCGAAACAACGTCCGCAAGATTACCCATAGCTCTTTTTCCGTACATTTCCGCTGAATCTGAGTCCATAAGCGCAATATTCGTAACGAGACCGGATTCGGGCATATCTTCTTCAAATACCGCCTCATTAACGGTTATTATCTGTGAGTACTTTTCTGCGTTGAAGAATGTTGATGAAATTATATTTCCAACGATCAAAACTATCACAGGAATTGCAATAACTATTCCAAGTACTTTCATTCCCTTCAAGGATTCCTTAACACCTACACTCTTTAAGTCCTTCACTCCAAGCAAAAAATAAATAACGCTCCAGATAACCGCTACCATTATTATATATGTCCAAAGCTCTTGGTTAAATACGTTTATCGCGGGTAACAAAACGTAAAAGCCTATTGCCGCAATAATAAGCGTAATTAAGCTTGCGATGATTATTTTAGTACCTTTTTTCATTGTATTACTCCTTTATATTATTGTACTGTGGGTGTGTCATCAAAATCAAAAACACACTTCCCGTCAACGATTTTTAAATGCGCGTCGAATATATTTCCCTTTTTGGAAACGAAGCCCTGAATTTTAGACGAGCGACCGTCCTCAAGCAAAAGCCTTGCGTTTGCGGCAGAAACAACTCTGCCGCAAAGAGTCGTCCAAATTGTAAACTTACACCCTGCTTTATATCCAGCACATCCGTAAGCAAATTTTCCTCTTTTAACGTCGCTTCCGCAAAGAGGACATTTGCCTATAACGTCACCGAAAAAACCGATATCCGTATCTGTTTCAAGCGGCTTCTTTTCGGGTGAAAAGTACTCCTTGATTTCGTTTTTGGCGAGCGTAACCGTATCGTCAACCGCCATTTCGTTTTTATAAACGCGCTTTAGCGCCTTGCCCATTTCTGAGGTCTTGAACTTATCCATGTTTATATTCAGTCTATCGAGGGATTCTATCATATATATTCCATCGGGAAGAATGGTATATACATCTTTTTTTAACTGAATATAATTACTCTTTCTCGCATTGTCTATAATTCCCGTACGCGTTGCCTCAGTACCAAGCTCCACGCCTTCAAGCATAGCGCGGTATTCCTCTATGTCGTCTGCCCCCATACTGTCGTCAATTGCGTTCTTCTCTTCTCTAAAGGGATTTTTCAGATAATTGTTAAGTGTTTCAATGGTATAATGCTTTGGCGGCGATGTTTCTTTTTCGCATGGCTTAAAGCAGATGTTTACTGCGTCGCCTTTTTTGAGATCGGGTAATATCTTATCCTTTTGAGTAGAATCGTCGTATTTCATCCAACCCTTTTCTCGAATTGATAAGCCCTTGAGCACAAAGTCCTCAAGCTCTCCTATACTAACCGTCATCTCCACCTTTTCAACAACACAGTCCTCAGCGCAGAAAACGGCGATAAATCGGCGAAATACCGTAGAATAAACCTGTCTTTCAGCTTCGGAAAGTCTGTTCTTATCGGGAATCTTATACGTAGGCGTTATTGCGGAGTGGGATTCGATTTTTGAGTCGTCAAATATAGTTTTCTTATCCTTGAAGGTAACGGGATAACCGAGCTTCGTACAGTTATCAAGTATCTTTTTTACCTTCGCCTTTTCGGCAGTAGCCAAGTACTCGGAATTTGTACGGGGATACGTCAAAAATCCCTCCTCGTAAAGCTTCTGCACAATCTCAAGACTCTCGGCCATAGACATCTTATACTTCTTTCCGAGCACGTTCTGGAGCTTTGAAAGTGAATAAAGCTTACCGCAAGATAACGTATCCTTTTTGCGCTTCAGCGAAGTAACGACCGCCTGCTGTGCGTTATATTCACGGCATTTCTGCTCTGCAAAATTTTTCTTATTGCCGTCAAAGCGAAGCTTACTGTTAAGCTCCACAACCTCACCGTTGGTTTCTTCCTTACTTGATATAGAATAATATTTTTCGGGAACGAAGTTTTTTATCGCCATGTCACGGTCGTATATCGCGCGTACTATCGGCACGATAACTCTGCCAACACGAAGCAGTGTACCCGTGCGAAGTGTCGCGTATCGCGTAAGATTTACGCCGTAAAGCCAATCTATGTAAGTTCGGGCATACCCTTCGTTCGCAAGACTGTCGTAATCCCCATCATCCTTCATGTCAGCAAAGGCGGCGGCAACGGTTTGCGGAGTTTGGTCAGGAAGCCAAAGTCTTTTGATTTTTTTGGGAGATTTGAGCGCGTAATTTATGCAGTTACGAACGATAATCTCTCCTTCTCTGTCTGCGTCCCCCGCGTTTACTATCGTATCAACGTCAGCTCTGTTACATAGCGTTTCAATAATTTTAAACTGCTTTAATATTCCACTATCGGTCTGCTTGTCCTTATCCTTTCGCAGCTCATATTTAAACGTATCAGGCAAGCACGGTAGGTTTTCCATTGACCAAAAGCTCTGTCCTTCGGGTCTTGGGTTATAGTATTCAATATCGGCAAGAGAAAAGAGATGTCCGAATGCCCAGCTTATAAGGCAGTCAGTTCCTTCAAGGTATCCGTCTCTGCGCTTAAACTCGCCGAGCCCTGCGGCAATATTTCTGCCAAGACTGGGCTTCTCTGCGATAATCAGTACCATTTTTCCTCCAAATTTGAATAAAGCCTTCGGCGTGAAAATTCACCGAAGGCTTATTTATATTTTTTGCTATGTATTCAGCAATTAAAGATACTTCTTAACGGTTTCGCTTGCTTCTTCAGTGGGAATGGAAGAAGTAATAGTAACCTTAACGTTAAGCTTTGCAGTAAGAGCATTTATCTCTTCAACAAAATTGTCAAATGCAACAATATCGTTATTGCAGATTTTAAGAGCCGAGTCGATAAACAGATCCGTGACATCATGGTTGCTTGCGAGAATACCTGCAACAAAGCCATAAAGTGACTGCGCATCGGAAACGAAATACTCCTCAACGTCAATAAGTCTTGCTTTATACTTTACATCATAACGAAGCTTAGTACCCTTTTCGATACAAACAACGTCACCATGAGAATTCTCAACTGCAGTGTTTACCAAGTTGATAAGATTTTTGGTTTTACCCGTGCCTTTTACGCCGATGATTAATTTTAACATTCCGGACCTCCGATAAAATTATTGCAGATAATCTGCTCACCTATATTATACCTCATAATATAGATTTTTGCAATAGCAAAATTCAAAAATTCTGAATTATTTTAATCTTTCTTCCAATTCCTTCTTCTGTTCCTCATATCCGGGCTTACCGAGAAGAGCAAACATGTTCTTTTTATATGCTTCAACACCGGGCTGATTGAAGGGATTTACTCCAAGTACGTATCCGGAAACACCGCAAGCAAATTCGAAGAAATAGATAAGATGTCCCATGGAGTATGCGCTTCTATCATTAAGCTCGATAAGCATATTGGGAGCACCGCCGTCAACGTGTGCAAGGATAGTTCCCTTCATTGCCATCTTGTTTACTTCGTTGAGGTCAACGTTTGCAAGGAAGTTGAGAGTATCTATATTTGCCTCGTCGTAAGGAATTGCGCGCTTTTCTTCCTCATTTACAACAGATACAACCGTTTCAAAGAGATTGCGAGAGCCGTCCTGAATAAACTGACCGAGTGAATGAAGATCGGTTGAGAAAATAACGGATGCGGGGAAAAGTCCCTTCTTATCCTTACCCTCGCTCTCGCCGTAAAGCTGCTTCCACCACTCGTTAAACATGGTAGCGTAGGGCTCATAGCTTACAAGTACCTCAGTAGCCTTTCCGTCGCGATACATGAGATTACGGTATGCTACGTACTTCATACAGTCGTTGCTTTGAATATCGGAGCTTGCAGTATAAAGCTTTGCAGCGTCAGACGCGCCCTTCATAAGCATCTCAATATCAATACCGGAAACAGCGATAGGAAGAAGTCCTACTGCAGAAAGCACGGAGAAGCGTCCGCCAACATCATCCGGAACAACGAAGGTCTCATAGCCCGACTCGTCAGCAAATTTCTTAAGAGTGCCTCTCGCCTTGTCGGTAGTTACGAAAATTCTGTCCTTTGCACCGTCCTTGCCGTACTTCTTCTCAAGAAGCTCACGGAATATACGGAAAGCTACTGCGGGCTCGGTAGTCGTTCCGGACTTAGAAATAACGTTAATGCAAACGTCCTTACCCTCGCAAATTTGGAGAAGCTCATTCATAGACTGCGCACTTATGTTGCAGCCCGAGAAATATATATCGGGTGTGTCCTTCTTGATACTATTGTACATAGGAGATTTAACAAATTCGATAACCGCTCTTGATCCAAGGTAAGAGCCACCGATTCCTATTACGATAAACACGTCGCAGGATTTCTGTATTTTCTTTGCAGCCTTTTGAATTCTTGCAAACTCATCCTTGTCATAATCGTCGGGAAGAGTTATCCAGCCAAGGAAATCGTTTCCCTCGCCCGTTTTGGCAAGAAGTCTTGCATGTGCATCGCTGATTTCATTCTGAATCGCCTTCAAGTCGCCTTCGTCTACGAAAGGTTTTATATACTTGTCGTTAAGTGTAAGTGTCATATTTTCCCCCAAAAGTATTTTATTAAGAACTATATTATATAACAATTTTTAAGTTTATTCTATAATAAACTGTGATATTTTTGTAACAAATTGTGTCTTTTTATAGAAATTCGGGGGCTAATTGTTAAAATACTTTCAGCACATACATATTCTTGCAAGTAATCTTATTAAAATATCCGAAAATTTGATTGTCTGTACTGCTTCGTTAGTTAATATTCGTACCGTTCCGATACTTTCTCCGTTTATCTTATATGTAACCGTTCCTATTTGAGTTCCTTTTTCTATCGGCGCCTTTAAGGTATCTACGCACTCAACAGTCTTTTCAATTTTTCCACTGTGCTTTTTATTTATTACAGTCACGAATTCTTCCTCGTTCACGAGGCAAAAGTCACTTCTCCCATCTTCAACGGAAATTTTATACGACTCGGGCTGACTCTTAAAAACCGTAAAATTCGAAAAGCCGTAATTGAGTAGAGCAACGGCAGAGCTATTGCGCGCATCTCTTCCCGATGAACCCATAATAACAGCGATAAGCGTCATGCCGTTCCTTTCAGCTGTTGCGGTGATACAAAAGCCTGCTTTACTTGTAGAGCCTGTTTTCAACCCCGTAGCACCTTCATAAAACCGTATAAGTCTGTTTGTGTTTGTAAGACCGAACTCACCGTTACGCACGGTATCCATCCATATTCTGCTGTACTCGGTAATCTTGGGATATTTTATAAGCTCACGCGACATGATAGCAATATCCTTTGCCGAGGTAAGATGATTTTCCGTGGTATCGTCAAGTCCGTTTGTATTCTCAAAAACGGTATTTTCCATTCCAAGCTCCCGCGCACGAGCATTCATTATCTCAACGAATGCCTCCTCCGTTCCTGCAACAGCCTCAGCAAGAACTACCGCAGCATCGTTAGCTGACGCAATTATAACGCTTTTAAGTAGATCTTCAACAGACATGCTCTCTCCGACCTCAAGAAAAATCTGTGATCCCCCCATAGAACAAGCGTGCTCACTTGCACTCAGCATATCCGTATAATTCAGCTTCCTGTCTTTGATTGCTTCCATAACCAAAAGCAGCGTCATTACCTTTGTAACCGATGCCGGTGGTAAAGCCTCGTTTTCATTTTTTGCATACAATATTTTTCCCGTTGAAGCTTCCATAAGTACTGCTGATTTACAATCCAACTCGAGATTTGGATAAGTAATATTCTCTGCATGTACACCAACTGCACAAGTAATAAATACGCACGAAAGCGCCACTAACAATGCTATAATTTTAACAATTCCCTTTTTCATATATTGCCTCCGTTCTTAATTTGTTTAACACAATATATGCAAAAGAATAAAAATATAAAACCCTGTATTGAATACAGGGTTTTATACTTTAGATCAAACGTCACGCCGTCCCGCAATAGCTCTACCAAGCGTAACCTCGTCTGCATATTCAAGATCGGAGCCAACGGGAATACCGTATGCTAGTCTTGTAACCTTAACGCCAATCGGCTTTAAATATTTTGAGATGTACATAGCTGTAACCTCACCGTCCTGAGTTGGATTGGTTGCAACTATAACCTCTTTTACGTCGTTCTCACCTACGCGCTCCATAAGCTCCTTTATGGTAAGCTTATCGGGAGTAATTCCGTTAACGGGAGAGATCGCGCCGTGAAGCACATGATATACTCCCTTATACTCTCTGACTTTCTCAATAGACATAAGCGCCTTGACGTCCTCAACGACGCATATAACGCTCGTATCTCTTGCCAGATCTGAGCATACGTAGCAAACGTCCTTATCTGTAAGATTGCCGCATATCGGACACTTATGTATGCTCGTCTTTGCGTCCATAATAGCGTCCGCAAATGCACGCGCCTGCTCCTCGTCAAGCTCGAGCACCGAAAAAGCCATTCGCATAGCCGACTTTCGTCCCACGCCCTTAAGGCGCGCAAACTGCTCAGCGAGTACCTGAAGCGACTCAATATAATCTGTCATAGATTAAAACATTCCGGGGAAGCCTACGCTACCCGTAATCTTTGACATCTCGGCACTATTGGTGTCCTCAACTCTCTTTATAGCCTCGTTAACTGCCGCTACGAGAATATCGGAAAGGGTTTCTATATCGTCGGGGTCTACTATCTCGGGCTTTATGTCGATGGAAAGTATCTCTTTCTTTCCATTGATTTTAACGCCTACTACCCCCCCGCCTGCGGATATATCGTACTCGCGATTATCAAGCTCCTCCTGAAGTGCCGCCATGTCCTCCTGCATCTTCTGAGCTTGCTTTATCATTGCGTTCATATTCTGTGGACCGCCGCCCATTCCCTTCGGTATGTTTGCTCTCATTTTAGTTCTCCTTTTTAAAAGTTTAAATCATCTAATTCGGTAACGTCCTCGTCACCTTCAAGAATTCCCAACTCTACGTCCGCAGGAGAAATCTGCTTTCCGAGTTCAATACAAAGTGCCGCAACAATGCCACTTGCCGCCTCGGATTTTTCTACCATGCTTTTTGCAAAGCCGTTCGGAAATCTTATATAAATTTTTCCGTTACCGTCAACAAACGCCTTGCCGAGCTTCAAAAATGGCAATACTGCAACGTCGCCTGCCGCTGCCTTTTCAGCAATCTCATTCCATGAACGCAGTACCTTTAATGTACTTTCTGTGGGCGCGGTTGCTTGCGGTTTGCTTTCGCCGCTTGACGCTTTAGCTGCTTCTTTTTCAGGCTGTTCGATATCGTCTTTAGCTGTGCTCTGAATTGCCTCGTTAGTAAATCTGACACCGGACGCCATAGCGTTTTCAAGCTTGGATATTCGTGAGAGGACGGAATCCATCGAAGTATCAAGCATACTGTCGCTCATTTTAATAAGCGACATTTCTGCCACAACTCTCTTTGAGTTTCCTGCCTTCTGCATAGCGATAAGCGTATCGTCAAGCACTCTGCAGTGCCAGAGCAGAGTTTGCTTTGTGAAAAGCTCGCAGGATTTCTTTAACTGCTCGCTCTCGACCTCTGTTAAGTCGAGGTATTTATCCGCGGAAGCGGTAGTCTTCATAACGAGCATATCTCTGTAATACGAAATAAGCTCCTGCCAGAACACCGTTATATCCTTGGAAGAACTGACAACCTCGATATTTGCAGCAAATATCGCGTCAAAGTTGCCTTTCGCGATAGCTCTTACCGTATTCTCTATATTCTGCCGACCGCCCGAGCCAAGAGTTTCGTTTGCCGACTCTACCGTAACCTTATTTTGAGTACCCGCGCAAAGCTCAAGCAAGCTGATAGCGTCTCTCATGCCGCCCTGCGCCATTTTCGCGATAATACGCAAAGCGTCCTTCTCGTACTCTATTCCTTCCTTTTTGGAAATATATGAAAGCCTGTCCATAAGCACGGGGGTTGATATTCTTCTGAAATCAAATCGCTGGCAACGTGATATTATAGTTGAAGGAAGCTTATTAAGCTCCGTAGTCGCAAGGATAAACACGACGTGTGACGGCGGCTCCTCAAGCGTCTTTAAGAGCGCGTTGAAGGCGCTTCCGCTAAGCATATGAACCTCGTCGACAATATATACTCTATATTTAAGTGA
>SVQL01000035.1 GCA_015065365.1 Oscillospiraceae bacterium
TCTGCATCGAGAAGGGCGCAGAGCTTATAACGGCAAACGATCCCGTTCCGCTTATGAACGTGCTTAAAGACTAAATAAATAAATAAATAAATAGTTTAAATGGTGAAAAAATGAAATACAGATATTTAAGATTCCCCAACGGTAAGGCGAAAGCAGTTACCTTCAGCTACGACGACGGAAGCCGCCACGATATAAAATTTTCGGATATCATATCGGAATACGGAATAAAGTGCACGTTCAATATGACGAGCGACGAACAAAGAGGCTCGAGCGCGCTTACGGTCGACGAGGTGCGTGAAAAATTTCTTTCAAGAGGACACGAGATAGCCGTACACGGATATTTGCACAGAGCAGAGGGAACGCTGCGCCCCATTGAGGGTATACGCGACGTTCTTGCCTGCCGTCTTGAGCTTGAGAAAAAATACGATATGATAATACGAGGCATGGCGTATCCCGATTGCGGTATTACGAGATTTGCAAACGGCGCAAGCTACGAGGGCGTCAGGCAGTATCTTAAAGAGCTCGATATAGCTTACGCAAGAACACTCGGCGGCGACAACGACAGCTTTGAGCTCCCTACCGATTGGCACAGATGGATGCCCACGGCGCACCACGAAAACAAAAACCTTTTTGA
Source organism: Oscillospiraceae bacterium (assembly GCA_015065365.1). GTDB lineage: Bacteria > Bacillota > Clostridia > Oscillospirales > CAG-272 > HGM12713. The sequence goes on from SVQL01000035.1 coordinate 635, forward strand.
ATATATCGACCGCTTTTTGAGCATCGATACGTCGCCCAAAACCTACCGCGCGGCAAGACAGCCCCGCCTGTTTTATCTTTGGGGACACAGCCACGAATTCGCCCAAAGAGACAATTGGGACAGACTTACGGAGATATGCGAGCGAATTTCTCGCAAGGATGACGTATGGTATGCGACCAACGGTGAAATTTACGATTACGTAACGGCGTACAATTCCCTGATATACAGTGCTGACGGCAATACCGTATACAATCCCACGCTTTATACTGTTTGGTTTGACGTGGATGGCAAGCTCTTCACATTAAAATCGGGAGAAACGCTTAAAATTCAATAACGGCGACGTTATAACAATAATTCTTCATGAGGTAAACAAGAAATGGGCAACACAGAAAAAATAATTCAATTCGGCGAAGGCGGATTTTTACGCGGCTTTGCCGATTGGATGATACAGAAAATGACGGACGTGGGAGCTTTTGAGGGCAAGGTGGTCGTTGTACAGCCCATTGAGCAGGGTATGTGCGATATGCTCTCTGCCCAGGACTGCAAATACACGCATATAATTCGCGGAAGCGAGGGCGTGGAAACATCTGTTATAGACGTTATCTCACGATGCGTAAAGCCTTATGAGGATTTTGAGAGCTATCTTGCTCTTGCGGATATTCCCTCTATGAGATTTATTATCTCAAATACCACCGAATCGGGTATCGTATTCAATGAAAATGATGCTGTGGATAAAGCTCCTTTCGTCTCTTTCCCCGCAAAGCTGACACTTTTGTTAAAGAGAAGATTTGACAAGGCTCTCGGCGGCTTTATCATTCTGCCTTGCGAGCTCATTGACAGAAACGGAGATAACCTCAAAAAGTGCGTTCTTGCATATTCCGACCTGTTCGGCTTCGGTGAAACCTTCAAGGCTTGGGTGAAAAATGAAAATATATTTACAAACACTCTCGTTGACCGCATAAACACAGGCTATCCCAAGGGCGAAGAATTAAATCTCGGCTATGAGGATAATATGGTAAATACCTCGGAGTATTTCCATCTGTGGGTAATTGAGACGGACTTTGATATAGAAAAGGAATTGCCTTTCTCTAAAGCAAATCTCAACGTCATAGTTACCAAGGACAAGCTTGAAATGTACCGAACGAGAAAGGTACGCATACTCAACGGCGCGCACACCTCTCTCGTTCCTTACGCTCTCCTTTCCGGACTTGACACGGTCAAATCTTGCATGGATGACGATACTATGAAGGAGCATATACGCAAATGCGTATTTGACGAGATAATCCCCACGCTTGACTTACCAAAAGACGAACTTGTCGATTACGCAAACAACGTGCTCATTCGCTTCTCCAATCCCTACATAAAGCATTATCTTTCTTCCATCGCTCTTAACTCGGTAAGTAAGTTTAAGGTAAGAGTACTGCCGTCGATTCTTGAATACAATAAGAGATTTGGCAAGCTCCCCCAAACGCTCACGTTTGCCTTTGCAAAACTCATTGAGTTCTACCGCACCGATATGACAAACGATGCTCCCGAGGTTGTGGAGTTTATGAAAACGGCAAGCGTAAAGGATATACTTGCAAAAACGGAGTATTGGGGTACAGACCTGTCCTTTATGTATGACGAGGTAGCAAAGCATGTTGATTAACAAGCTCGACAACGTTGAAATAAATCTTTCCGACGGTCACAAGTATGCACTTTGTGATATAAAAAACGGCGAGAATATAATCAAATACGGCAATCCAATAGGTCACGCAATATCTGACATAAAAAAAGGTGAGCATGTACATACTCACAACATGAAAACCAACCTTTCGGGAGTTATTGAATACAAATATACTCCATTTGAAGATAAGAGTGAAAAGGCAACGAAAATTCCCACCTTTATGGGCTACGTCAGAGACAACGGCGACGTTGGTATCAGAAACGATATATTTATCGTTGTTACCGTAGGCTGTGTCAATAAGGTTGCAGAACGCTTGGCAAATATGACAGGCGCGGTCGCTTTTACTCACCCCTTCGGTTGCTCTCAGCTCGGTGATGACCAGACGACTACACAGCTTATACTTAAAGGCATCGTCAATCACCCCAACGCAGGCGGTGTGCTCGTCCTCGGGCTTGGCTGTGAGAACAACAATATAGACGTATTCAAGAACGTTCTCGGTGAATGGGATGAAAACCGAGTAAAATTCCTCAACTGTCAGGATTTTGATGATGAAATAGAAGAAGGCGTAAGACTTATAAATGAATTAAAGGAATACGCAGGTAAATTTGAGCGTCAGCCCGTGCCCGTATCAAAGCTCCGTATCGGTCTTAAGTGCGGCGGCTCTGACGGATACAGCGGAATTACCGCAAATCCTCTTGTAGGCAGAGTTTCCGACAAGCTCATATCCATGGGCGGCTCGTGTGTACTCACGGAAGTACCCGAAATGTTTGGTGCTGAGCATCTTCTTATGGCAAGAGCCGAGAACGAAAATGTGTTCAATAACATAGTAAGCCTTATAAATAACTTTAAGGAATACTACGAAAGACATAATCAGGTCATTTACGAAAACCCCTCGCCCGGAAACAAAAAGGGCGGTATAACCACGCTTGAAGAAAAATCCCTCGGTTGCGTGCAAAAGGCGGGAAGCAGTGCCGTCGTTGACGTGCTTGATTACGGAGATACGGTACGCAAGAACGGACTGTCTCTCCTCAACGGACCGGGTAACGATATTGTTGCAATCACCAATCTGTTTGCGGCAGGCGTGCACGTAATTCTGTTCACCACGGGCAGAGGAACACCCGTCGGAAGCGGCGTTCCCACAGTAAAGATAGCCACAAACAACAGTCTTGCCACGCGCAAATCCGAGTGGATAGACTTTGACGCAAGTCCTACGCTTGAGGGTAACGAGCTTACCGCCGAGCTGTTTGACTACATAATTTCCGTAGCGAACGGCAAGCAAACTCAGAACGAAATCCACGGTTATAAGGAAATTTCCATCTTTAAGGACGGAGTTACCTTATAAGGCACTAAACGAAATAAGAAAAACCGCTGTTTCTATCCTACTCGGATAAAAACGGCGGTTTTCTTTTTTATTTTTCAAAACAAGACCTTGAAATTTAATTTACGTACTTTTTTCCGCAAAATCAAATTCCCTTAAACATCATATCTCCGTAAGAGGGATAAGGCCAATACTCGGAAGCTGTAAGCGGCTCCATCGTATCAACGACGTCGCGAAGCTTTTCCATAGCGGGAATAACCTCATAGCAATACGCCTCTGCGCGCGCTACTGCGTCCGCAATTCCTGCTGCACGGCGTTCAGCATCCTGAAGCGCGGCAACGCTTGTATACGCCTGCGCGTTGAGAGCTGAAAGCTTCTTGATAAGGTCCTTCTCTACCGAGCAGTCAACGTCGGGAAGCACGGAGAGCTTTGCCCCTGCCGTGTCCGCGAGGTCTGCAACGTAGTCGTTTACTGCGGGAATAATATCTCTATGCGCCATTTCTATCATAGTAAGCGCCTCGATATTCACTATCTTCGCGTAATTCTCGAAGTAAATTTCCTCTCTCGAGTTTATCTCAACCTCGCTCATAACGCCGTGCTCCGTAAAGAGCTTTACGTTCTTTTCGAGATTGAAGCACTTGTATGCATCAACAGAGGTTTTAAGATTAAGAAGTCCGCGTCTTGCCGCTTCTTCCTCCCACTCCTTTGAATATCCGTTACCGTCAAAAATTATTCTCTTATGCTCGCTGAAGGTATCCTTGAGAAGCTTTGAAACAGCAGCGTCAAAGTCGTCTGCGCCCTCAAGAATATCCGCAAACTGTCTGAAGCTCTCCGCAACCGCAGTATTGAGAACTATGTTAGGCATAGCTATATTCTGTGAAGAGCCGAGCATTCTGAACTCAAACTTGTTACCCGTAAACGCAAGAGGTGATGTTCTGTTTCTGTCAGTCGTATCCTTACGGAAGGTAGGAACGGTAGGAACACCCAGATCCATAATTCCCGCCTTCGCGCCCTTATAGGTCTTTCCGTCAATTATGGACTTTATAATATCCTCAAGCTCCTCGCCAACGAAAATAGAAACGATGGCAGGGGGCGCCTCGTGAGTTCCGAGACGGTGGTCGTTACCTGCGTGAGCGACAGAAATACGCAAAAGGTCCTGATAATCGTCAACTGCCTTAACGATAGCCGCAAGTATCAGCAAAAACTTTACGTTTTCCGCGGGAGTCTTTCCGGGATCAAGCAAATTCTTACCCGAATCCGTGGAAATAGACCAGTTATCGTGCTTACCCGAGCCGTTTACTCCCTTGTAGGGCTTCTCATGCAACAGACATACCAAGCCGTGCTTTTCCGCAATCTTCTTCATGTACTCCATAATCAAAAGATTATGGTCAACCGCCATATTGGTGGTTTCATATATGGGAGCAAGCTCGTGCTGGGCGGGAGCTGCCTCGTTATGCTTGGTTTTTGCGTTTATACCAAGCTTCCAAAGCTCCTCGTCAAGGTCTGCCATGTAAGCGCTTATGCGTGTCTTAAGCGGTCCGAAATAGTGATCCTCAAGCTCCTGTCCCTTAGGTGCGGGAGCACCGAACAGCGTTCTACCCGTATACAAAAGGTCCTTTCGCTTGTCGTACATCTCCTTGTCGATTATAAAATACTCCTGCTCTGCGCCTACCGTATTGTTAAGACGCTTGCTGCTCGTATCTCCGAAAAGACGCAAAATACGAAGCCCCTGCGTGCTTATCGCGTCCATTGAACGCAAGAGGGGGGTTTTAGTGTCAAGAGCCTCACCCGTATAAGAACAGAACGCCGTAGGAATATAAAGTGTACCGTCCTTAACAAAAGCGTACGACGCGGGATCCCACGCGGTATATCCTCTCGCCTCGAAGGTCGCGCGCAAGCCGCCCGTCGGGAAGGACGAAGCATCGGACTCGCCCTTTATAAGCTCCTTGCCCGAAAACTCCATAACTATCTTGCAGCTACCTACGGGAGAAATAAAGGAATCGTGCTTCTCCGCGGTAACACCGGTCAGGGGCTGGAACCAGTGAGTATAGTGCGTAGCGCCCTTCTCTATTGCCCAGTCCTTCATCGCGGTTGCAACTATATCCGCAATAGACGCGTCAATAGGTCTGCCCGTTCCTATCGTCTTGGTAAGCGATTTGTAAACGTCCTTGGGAAGTCTCTCGCGCATTACCTCGTCGTTAAATACCATACATCCGAAAATTGCCGGAATATTCTTGGTCATATCATTACCTCTTTTTTGTTTTTCCTTACTTTTCTTTTGCGAAAAAGAAAAGTAAGCAAAAGAAAACGAAAAATTATATATTTTCCTTGTTCAACATCGCAAAACGAAGCGAAACAAAAGAAAACGAAAAATTATAAAATTATCTCTGAACTCGTCCGCTTCCGTCTCCGCCCGCGAGCTTTTCGACCTCGGAAACGCTTACTCTGTTGTAGTCGCCCTCTACTGAGTGCTTAAGAGCGGATGCCGCAACCGCAAACTCGATTGCCGCCTGCGTATCCTTACCCGAAAGAAGCGCGTATATAAGACCGCCGCCAAAGCTGTCACCACCGCCAACGCGGTCAACTATGTGCAAATGATAAGACTTTGAGAAGCAATAATTCTCACCGTCAAATAGCATTCCCGCCCAGTCGTTATCGCTTGCGGAAATAGAGGAACGAAGCGTGATAGCAACCTTTTCAAAGCCGAATTTTTCTTTGAGTTGCTTTGCAACGGACTTGTATCCCTCGTGATTGAGCTTACCACCGTAGATATCGGTATTTTCAGCCTCAATTCCGAATACGTCCTTTGCGTCCTCCTCGTTGGAAATGCAAACGTCAACGTACCCACAGAGCTTAGTCATAGCCTCGCGAGCCTCGGCTCTTGTCCAGAGCTTACCGCGGTAATTGAGGTCGCAGGAGATCTTTACGCCGTGATTTTTAGCCGCAACGCACGCTTGCTCGCAAATTTCTACCATATTGCCGCCGAGTGCGGGAGTAATTCCCGTAAAGTGGAACCAATCGGCGCCCTCAAATATAGCATCCCAATCGAAATCGGAGGGTACTGCCTCGGAAATTGCGGAGTGCGCGCGGTCGTAAATACATACTGAACCTCTCTGAGACGCGCCCTTTTCAAGGAAATATATACCAACTCTGTCGCCGCCGCGAACGATTTTGGACGTATCAACGCCGAAATAGCGAAGTGAATCAACAGCCGCCTGACCTATCGCATGCTTTGGGAGCTTGGTTACGTAAGCGCTTTCAAGTCCGTAATTAGCAAGAGAAACCGCAACGTTTGCCTCGCCGCCGCCAAAGGTAGCCTGCATCTGATCGTTCTGGAAAAATCTATAATATCCGTTAGGAGCGAGTCTTAACATAAGCTCGCCAAAAGTTACAACCTTCATTTTTCTTTTTTGAGAAATTATTTTCTCAATCTCCTTTCAAAAAATTATCACTCAAATTATTTTCCGCTGACGAGCGCTACTGCTCTTGCGGTCTTTTCTCTTATCTCGTCGGGAGTTCCCTTCATCATCCAGCTACCGCCGCAAGCGATTATCTTATCGAATGCGAGATATTCAAGCACGTTATCCTCGGAAATACCGCCCGTAGGCATAAATTTGAGAGTCGGGAAAGCCGCAGAAAGCGCCTTAAGAGTTCCGAGACCGCCGAAATTCGAGCAGGGGAAGAATTTTACGACCTCAAGTCCGTAGGAAATAGCCGTAATTATTTCCGTAGGAGTTACGCAGCCCGGAAGATAAAGAATTCCTCTTTCTCTGCACACCTCTGCAACCTCAGAGGCAAAGCCGGGGCCTACTATAAATTTAGCTCCGCAGTCAATAGCCTTGTTGCACTGCTCTGCGTTGATGACCGTTCCCGCGCCTATAAGCATCTCGGGGAATTTTTCACAGCCGAGCTTTATGGCATCTGCCGCGCACGCGGTACGGAAGGTGATTTCCGCAACGGGAAGTCCACCGTCGCAAAGTGCGCGAAGAGTAGGCTCTGCGTCTGCAATGTCCTTAATAACTACTACGGGAACTATCTTAAGCTCCTGAACCTTTTTTGAAATACACATATCATTTCTCCTCTGTATAATTTTTAGTTTCTAAAGATTATTCCTCTATCATTGGTATCTTCATAATGCTCTTAAGCTCCTCTCGGTCAAGGAATGGAGCCAAATCCTCAAGGGGGGGACTTACGAGCGTGCCGTCGGGCAATCTCTTGGTTGCGCTCTTCGGCTCAAAGAACTGTGCAGGGTCAACGAAAACCTCGCCTATAAACGCGCCGTCCCCAGAGAACGCCTTATCGAGAAGCGCGTCAATCTCGGCGTTTGTGTTACATGCAGCGTAATCGTAGCCGTACGCCCACGCCAGCTTTTCAAGCGACGGGAAGGACAGGTCTCCGCTTTCGGGACCGATACCGACCTTGGTATGCTCTCCGAAAATATTGGTCTGCGTCTGTCTTATAGAGTGATATCCGTCATTGTTAATAACGAATATCTTTATAGGCAATTTGTTCGTGAGAACGGTCTGAAGCTCCTGAAGATTCATCTGAATACTTCCGTCACCCGTAAGGCAAACAATCTCCTGCTTATCAAGAGCCGCGCATACCCCAACCGCCGCAGGCAGGTCGTAGCCCATAGAAGCAACGGCAGAATTTATAATAAAGCGTTGATCTTTTTTAATGGTATAGGCGTGACTTCCCACAACACAAGCCGTGCCGTTACCGACAACCGTGGTATATCCCTCGGGAAGTCTGTCGGAAAGCTTCTTCACAAACGCGTAAGGATTGGTAAGTCCCTCCCACGCATAGTGCTTCGGCAACACGACGGGATAATTCTTCTTCCAGTCGCGGCAAGTCTGTTGCCAGCCGTTCTCTGCGAAAAGCTTACCCTCGGGAAGTCTTGAAATAAGCGTGTCAAGAAAATCCTTTGCATCTGCATGCACGGGCATTTCAACGTGCAAAGTCGGCTTTTTGAGCTCCTCGGCATCAACATCCACCATTATAACGAACGCCTCTCTCGCCCAAGTTTTCCAGTTGTATCCAACCTGACGAATGGAAAGTCGGTTACCGACGGCGAGAATGAGGTCGGCGTTCTGCGCCGCGAAGTTACCCGCTCTGTCGCCCATAATACCGCCGCGTCCGACGTAAAGCTCGTCGTCGTCAGCCATCATGTCAATATTATCCCAGCCCGTTACGACAGGGATATTGAGGCGTCTTACGACCTTCTCAAAGGACTCAAAGCCGCCCGAAAGTCGAACTCCGTTACCCGCGTAAAGCACAGGGCGCTCTGCGCTCTTTATCTTTTCAATTATCGCGTCAACCGTCGCAAGGTCAGTCTTTGGCGCAATATCGTTTTCTTCCTCATCGGGACAAAAGCCGACAAGCTCGTCGGTTTCTATAAAGCAGCCTTGGAAGTTTACGGGAATATCTATCCAGCAAGGACCGGGTCTGCCGTGCGTGGCAAGATAAAGCGACTTTTCAAGCGCGTATCTGATTCGCTTGGGGTCCTCAATCATCTCGCAGTATTTAGTCATGCACTCGACCGCGCGGGTAATATCAAACTCCTGATCTCCCCCCGCTCTGATATCAAGCCCCATGCCTCGCTTTGAGGTATCGTAGCGAACCTGCCCCGAAATTATAAGCATCGGAACGGAGTCGAGCCAGCCGCCGATAACCCCCGTTATGGCGTTAGTCCCGCCGGGGCCCGTCGTAACGCAAACGGCGGCAATTTTGTTGTTTATTCTTGCGTAGGCCTCTGCCGCAATAGCACATGCCTGCTCGTGGTGATTGTAAAGGCACTTAAGTCCTTCCTTGTGTCCGAGCGCATCGTTAAGATGCATAGCGCCACCGCCCGTAACAGTAAAGCAATTCGTAATTCCGTTGCTCACCAAAAAGTCGGCAACGTAATCTGCAAGACGTATTTTCATATCATAACTTTCCTTTTTTTAATCACTTTATTAAATGGCACAAGGCCGGTGGTATATCCGGCCCATGCGAAATATTTAAAAGTTTACAGCCGCAATAATGGTCTTTGCCATGTAGTCTATCATTTCGTCGGTCATTCCGGGATATACTCCTACCCAGAACGTATCCGTCATAACTCTGTCGGTGTTCTCAAGAGTTCCGACAATTCTGTATCCTTCACCCGTCCTGCGCATCTCGTCAAAGCAAGGATGCTTGGTAAGGTTACCGGCAAACAACATTCTGGTCTGAACGCCGCGCGACTCAATATAGGAAACCACCTTCTCGCGGTCAACTCCCTCTCGGCAGGTTATAAGGAAGCCAAACCAAGAGGGATTGGAATTAGCGCAAGGCTCGGGGAGTATGAGCTTGTCCGCCACGGGGGTAAGAGCTGCTTTAAGACGCGCGAAATTGTGACGGCGACGCTCTACAAAGCTCGGGAATTTTTTAAGCTGAGCGCAACCTACTGCCGCCTGCATATCCGTTGCCTTGAGGTTATATCCGAAATGAGAATAAACGTACTTGTGGTCGTAACCCAGAGGGAGCTCGCCGTACTGACGGTCAAATCGGTGCTTGCAGAAATTGTCAACGCCTGAGGGGCAAACGCAATCTCTACCCCAGTCGCGAATAGAACGGATTATCTTTGCAAGCAAAGGATTGTCGGTATACACCGCGCCGCCCTCTCCCATCGTCATGTGATGAGGGGGATAGAAGCTGCTCGTTCCTATGTCGCCAACAGTACCCGTCTTGTGAGTCACTCCGTCTATGGTATACTCGGAGCCGAGCGCATCACAGTTGTCCTCGATAAGCCACAGACCGTGCTTGTCGCAGAATGCCTTTACAGCCGCAAGGTCAAAGGGATTTCCGAGAGTATGAGCTATCATAACGGCGCGGGTCTTATCCGAAAGCGCCGCCTCAAGCTTGGTAACGTCTATATTGTATTGGGGAATGGTTATATCAACGAATACAGGAACTGCTCCGTACTGAATGTAAGGAGTGACAGTCGTAGGGAATCCAGCGGCAACGGTAATAACCTCGTCGCCTCGCTTAACTGCTCTCTCACCGAGAAGCGGAGAGGTAAGCGTCATGAACGCAAGCAAATTTGCAGACGAGCCGGAGTTTACGAGACTGCAATGCCTTACACCGAGATATTCCGCGAATTTCTTTTCAAATTCGTCGGTATATCTTCCCGAAGTAAGCCAGAATTCAAGCGAGCTGTCGACCAAATTACACATCTCCTCGCTGTCATAAACGCGTGATGCATAAGGAATTCTGTCGCCCTCCTTGTACTCGGGCTTTTTATGGTATTTATCGCAATATTCTCTTACCTGGCGGAGTATATTTTCTCTTTCTTCTCTCTCATTCACCGTAGTATTTACCTTGTTCATTTTTAAAAACCATTGCAAATTGTTGCAATCCCTTTCAAAGTTTTTTAAAGCAATGAAGTCATGCTCACGCAATGTGCGCATATACGATGGTATTATAACATATAATACATATTTTGTCAATAATATTCATACAAAATACGTATATTTAGTTCATTATAAAAAGTTTTTGCAAAATTTCTTGACATATAACCAAAAATGCCTTACAATATTGTGTGACGGGAGGAGGTGTTGAGTATGAATGAAAGATTTGAAAGGCAGTCGCTCATAATCGGAAATGACGCAACAGATGCGCTTGCAAGCAAAAGAGTTGCGCTTTTCGGCGTTGGCGGAGTCGGAAGCTACGCTGCGGAAGCTCTCGCGAGATGCGGAGTCGGACACGTTACACTTATAGACAACGACGTGGTGTCCGTAAGCAATATTAACCGCCAGCTCTGCGCCCTTACCTCAACGGTAGGACTTCCCAAGGTAGAAGTCACCGCCGCGCGTATGCGCGACATAAATCCCGACATCGACGTTAAACCGCTTCAATGCTTTTTCCTGCCAGAAAACGCAGACAGCTTTAATTTCTCTGAATACGATTTCGTAATCGACGCCATAGACACGGTAAGCGCAAAAATAGAGATAGCCGTTCGTTGCACCGCTGCGGGAATACCCGTGATAAGCTCCATGGGCACAGGAAATAAGCTCTCGCCCACAGCCTTGAAGGTTGAGGACCTTGCAAAAACGTCAGGCTGTCCGCTTGCTCGCGTTATGCGCCGCGAGCTAAAGAAACGCGGAATTTTGCACCTTCCAGTCGTGTATTCGGAAGAACCGCCGATAAAGCCCACCCCATCGGACGAGGGAGCATCGGGTAAGGCAGTACCGGGGAGCATCGCATTCGTACCGTCCGTCGCAGGCCTTATCGCCGCGTCGGAAGCAATCAAGGCATTGCTGAAATAATTAAATCCATCAATTTAATTTTCTCAAAAAATCTGCTATAATGTATCAAGGATAAACAATTTGGAGGTAACATGACCTATAACGAGATTTGCATAGCGCTTGCAAACGCACAAATCGAAAACAACAGACACGAGGCGGGAATGCTTATATGTCATTTTTGCAATATTAATCAAGCCGAGCTGCTGACTCGCCGCGACGAGGATTTCGACTCGCCCGAGCTTTTGGCAGCTGTCGAAAAACGCTGTCAACGTTATCCCCTGCAATATATCCTCGGCATTTGGGATTTCTGCAATGAGACCTACCGCGTAACCGAGGACACCCTCATTCCAAGGCAGGACACGGAAAAGCTCGTCGAGCTTGCAGTCAGATTTTTGCCTGAGGGAGCAAGATTTATAGACCTTTGTACGGGCAGCGGCTGTGTTGCAATATCTACGCTCGCCGCAAGGCAGGATACTCGCGCCGTCGCGGTCGATCTTTTTGACAAAACTCTTGAGATAGCCAGAGAAAACGCCGAAAGAAACGGAGTTGGAGAGCGTCTGGGATTTACAAAGCAGGACGTTTTTGACTCTGCCTTTATGAACGATCTCGGCAAATTCAACGCCATACTTTCAAATCCGCCCTACATTGAAACGGAAAAACTCTCTTTGCTTGACGAGGAGCTCTCTTTCGAGCCCGAGGCGGCACTCGACGGCGGGAATGACGGCCTCGATTTTTACCGTGTCATAATCGGCTCTTTCAGTCAGTATTTATATGACGGGGGCATCATGCTCCTTGAGATAGGCTGGGATCAGGCGCGTGCCGTAACAGCCATATCACACGCGCACGGCTTCCGCTGCGAGGTATACAAGGATTACTCCGGAAACGACCGTGTCGCGTATCTTACAAAAACAAATTAGGAGTTAAGCTTTGAAAATAACCGTACTTATGGGGGGGCTCTCCCCCGAACGAAACGTCTCGCTCTCTTCGGGCTCGCTTATCGCGGCGGCATTGCGCCGACGCGGACACGAGGTAATGGCACTTGACCTCTACGTAGGTGTACCGGAGGAAATATGCGACGTTAACTTACTTTTCACCACACAACAGCAAAACAACGTCACAGTTCCCAAGGGGCTGCCCGACCTTGACGCGATTATTGCAGAAAACGGCGGTCGAAGCGATGAAATAGGACCTCGCGTAATTGATGCTTGCCGCGCCGCAGACTGTACCTTTCTTGCCCTTCACGGAGCAACGGGAGAGAACGGTCAGCTTCAGGCAATGCTCGATGCATACGGTATTCCCTACACTGGCTCCGGATATATCGGAAGCATGCTGGCTATGGATAAGGACATTGCAAAGATAATTTTGCGGGCAGCCGGGATACTGACGCCCGATTGGGTAAGAGTTGATACCTTACAAGCGTATGACATCAGCGCAATAATATCCGCTGTCGGACTTCCCGCCGTAATAAAGCCCTGCTCCTCAGGCTCAAGCGTAGGAGTTTTCATGGCGGATACCGCCGACGAGCTTTGCTCGGCACTCAAGAGCGCGGCGGAATACGAAAGATACGTAATGGTGGAAACACGCATAAAAGGGCGCGAGCTTACCTGCGCGTATTTTGACGGCGAAGCACTTCCCCCCGTTGAGATAATTCCCGAGGCTGATTTTTACGACTATCTGCGAAAATATCAGGCGAATGCTACCCGCGAGATATGCCCCGCGCCCATAGGCGACGTGGCAACTCAAGCCGTATATGAAGCTACAAAGCGCGGCTTCGCAGCGCTCCGACTTGACGGATACGCGCGTTTCGACTACATACTTGACGCAGACGGTAGGGCGTGGTGCCTTGAAGCAAACACCTTGCCCGGTATGACTCCAACGAGTCTTTTGCCGCAGGAAGCCGCCGCAAAAGGCATGGGGTACGACGAGCTTTGCGAGAGAATAGCAAAGAGCGCATTGAAAAAGAATAAATAAGGGTTCAAAGGCTTCCCTTGGGGGAAGCTGTCGCGCAAGCGACTGATGAGGGTAGGATGCAAAGCATCCGTGCCTTTAATTTAAAGTTACTTTTCGTATGTGGCACGCTCGCCCTGCTCGCTACCCTCATCCGTCACTCGTAAAGCTCGTGCCACCTCGATGTTTGCGTAGCAAACTCGACCGTTGCTCGCAACGATGTCCCCACAAGGGAAGGCTTGCGTTAAAACGAGATTTACCTATAAACCAAATGCATTATCGAAAGAAACCGCTATTGGCAACGCCAATAGCGGTTTCTTTTTTATGCTGATTAATAATTTTCTGCGTGAACCTCGAAATAGCTCTGAGGATGTGCACAGGTGGGGCAAAGCTCGGGAGCTTTCGTGCCGACAACGATATGTCCGCAGTTACGGCATTCCCATACCTTAACCTCGCTCTTTGCGAATACTTCCGCCGTTTCAACGTTCTTAAGAAGCGCGCGGTATCTCTCCTCATGGTGCTTTTCGATAGCAGCTACAAGACGGAACTTAACAGCAAGCTCGTGGAAGCCTTCCTCGTCGGCGGTCTTTGCGAAGCCCTCGTACATATCCGTCCACTCGTAGTTCTCACCCTCTGCGGCAGCAGCAAGGTTCTCTGCGGTATCCCCAATGCCGTTAAGCTCCTTAAACCAAAGCTTTGCATGCTCCTTCTCATTGTCAGCCGTCTTTAAAAACAGCGCCGAAATCTGCTCAAAGCCTTCCTTCTTTGCCTTGGAAGCAAAGTAAGTATACTTGTTTCTCGCCTCGGATTCGCCTGCAAATGCAGCCATAAGATTTTTTTCTGTTTGTGTACCCTCGTACTTGTTCTTTTTCATTTTATTCCTCCTTAAATTCCGCAATATACGGTAAATTTCTATAGTATTCGGCACAATCAAGACCGTAACCTATAACAAAGTGATCGGGTATCGTAAAGAGCGCCGCGTCAGGCTTAAAATCAACCAAGCGGCGAGAGGGCTTATCCAAAAGTGTAACGACTCTCAGACTCAGCGGATTACGCGCCTTAAGCATCTTAACGATATCGTTAAGGGTTCTTCCCGTATCAATAATATCCTCTACTACTACAACGTGATATTTACTTATATCCTTATCAATGTCCATAGTTATCTTAACTACTCCGGCGGATTCCGTACCGTCGTAATAGCTCTTGGCGCACATAAATCCAATCTCGCAGGGTACGTTTACAGCGCGGCAAACGTCCGCCATGAATACGAATGCACCCTTGAGTATGCTTACGAGCAATATCGGACGTCCGTCATAAATTGCATCTATGTCCTTGCCGAGCTTTGCAACAGCCTCTGCAATCTCCTCTTCGGTTATAAGAACTCTTTTTATCTTATTTTTAAACTCCTCAACAGAAATAGTTTCCTTCATTTTGACCTCCAAAATTCGTCTCTGAAAATATTCTATCACACTTAAAAGAATTTTTCAATATCTTTTTGTCATGTTTTGTAAAAAAACGCTTTTGCCTCCCTCTCGGAACGGCAAAAGCGTTTTTTCTCCGCGCTAAATTAAGAGCGCATATCTTATTTAAGACTCATTTCAGAAGCGACACCGCATCGGTGATGTTCTTCTCAAGTGCCTCCCGACCGTATTTGTCAACGTCGGTCTTGCTCTTTTCTCCGTGAGTCAGGCAGCCCGCGCCGCCGATACATCCGCCAACACACGCCATTCCTTCGATAAAGTTTCCGTCGAGAACACCCTTATTGAGCTTGAGCAACGCCATACGGCACGCCTCTATTCCGTCGCATACCACAGGCTTTATCTCAAAATCAATATTCTGCTCCTTCATTGCCTGCGCCGCAGCGTCGGTAAGACCGCCGCTTCTTGCAAAGATTCGTCCGAAATAAGACGCGTTATCAAGAGCACTCTCCTCAAGCGACGCAATATCTATATTGCGGCTGTCAAGAAGCGCCTGAAGCTCCTCAAAGGTAAGAACTGTATCAACGTAAGGCTTAACCGATTCAAGCTGCGCCTCCGCCTTCTTGGCGGTACACGGACCTATGAATATAACCTTCGCGTCTGGCGTTTTTTCTTTAATATATTTTGCAAGCACCGCCATCGGTGACATATTATGAGATATATAGTCAACGAGATTCGGGAAGGTAGACTTAATGTACTGCACGAAGGCGGGGCAGCAGGAGCTCGTAAGTATTCCCTTTTCGGAAAGCTCCTTTGCCTCAGCCAAGGCAACCATATCAGCGCCGAGCGCCGCCTCGATTACGTCGTGAAATCCGAGCTTTTTAAGTCCCGTTACCACCTGACCGAGCTTTGCATAGGAGAACTGGCTGGAGATAGACGGAGCAACGACTGCAAAAACCTTATAGCTTCCGCCGTGTGGGTTACGCTCACTCTTTTTAAGTATATCAATGGCGTTAACCATATAAGACTTATCCATAATCGCGCCGAACGGACACTGATACACGCATGCACCGCACTGAATACATTTTGAATTATCAATAGCCGCCGCCTTCTCGTCGTTCATAGAGATTGCCTTGACCTTGCAGGCATTCTGACAGGGGCGCTTGCGGCTGACGATTGCCGTATACGGGCAAACCTTGGCGCAAGCGCCGCACTCACGGCACTTTGACTTATCAATATGCGCTACGTGATTGTGGTCAAACGAAATAGCTCCGAATTTACAAGCGTCCTCGCAGCGGTGAGCAAGGCAGCCGCGGCAAGCATTGGTAACCTCAAAGCCACCGACGGGACACTCGTCACACGCGATTTCAATAACCTCTATAACATTTGGATTGCTCGTATTTCCTCCAAGAGCAAGCTTTACGCGCTCGCCGAGTATAGCTCTTTCCTTGTATACGCAGCAGCGCATAGTAGGCTCGTTACCGGGAACGAGCTTTCCCGGAATATCCATAAGATTTTCAAGAAGCTTATCCTCCCAAGCAAGTCGGGCAACCTCCCTAAGAACCTTATATTTTAAGTACTGTACCTTTGTATCAAATTTACGCATTTATAACTCCTTAAAAATAGCTGACCTTAATTCTCTTACCCATTTTTCTCAAACATTCCGAAAGCTCCTCAACGAGGTTCATCTTTATATTGAAATTGATCGGAAGGTCGGGATTCTGGTGGGCGGGGTTTACCGCTCTTCCCACGTAGAAATTGATGTCCGTCGATTCCTCGAACAACAGTCTGCTGATAAGAGACGCTCCGTCCTTCTTAAAATTCCAATCCTCGTAAAGCTCGTTATCTCCAAGATAGTCCTTCGCGTACTGTATTACCTTATTCATGGTAATAACGCCCTCTGTCACGAGATCGACTCCCTCAATATGAGCAATCGGAGGAACGTCACTGCGCTCAAAGCTAAGACTCGCCACGACGGGCTTACCGAGATATTTTGCCGCAATAGACGAGGTAGTACCTCCGCAGATAATGTGCTTTCCCTCTTTAGAGAAGAACAGCGCCATCATTCGGTTTGCGTCGTCACGGTTTGAGGGCGGTCCGAACAGAATGTTCATCGGCTCTCGCTTTCTTATCTTAACCACGCACGCGGTAGTATCGTCACCCGGCTTGTGTCCGTAAAGGCTGTCGCACTCGTCAACAAGCATCGTCGAAAGATTTTTCGCCGTATATCCGCCCGCAACGAGCACCTGCATATAGTCCGCAATCTCCTCACGCTTCCAGCCAAAATTATACTTTCCGCCAAGCCCTGCATGAGGACATCCGTCGCTCATCGCAATAAACACGTCGTCCTCCTGAAGCTTTATGGTGGACGTGTATATCTTTTTACCGCCGATATTTATTTCGGTCTTCGGATAATCGTACTGCTCGTAATTTCTGATTACGATAACGTGAGGGTTATCGTACTGAATTATTTCGGCAACCTCATTGTTCAGTATGTGGATTATAGTAAAGGTAGAATATGCTACTCCGCGAACCGAGCATATCGGAAGTGCCCCCGCAATGGTAGCCACGCACTCCTCGATAGGGAGCCCTGCCGCCATCATGGTGGAGATTATCTTCGA
>SVQL01000036.1 GCA_015065365.1 Oscillospiraceae bacterium
CATAAGACAAACGAGCGATAAGGTTGAGAGCATCGGAATAGAGCGCGCGCTCGATGAGCTTGAGGGAGCGGAGCTTGTTCTGGCAGTGTTTGATTCCTCGGCGCACTCGGATAGCGACGACGATTATTTGCTGCGCCGCATAGATACACTCAAGGAAAACGGTACTGCTTGTATTGCGTTGCTTAATAAATCGGATTTGCAGGCAAATAATATACTTATTGATACTATTAAATTGCATTTTGATACTTGCGTAGAGATTTCCGCCGCTACGGGGGAGGGCTTTGACGAGCTCGCGAGGGGAATTGACGCTCTGTTTATCGACGGCAGCATAAGTCTTGGAGAGGACGCGGTGGTTACGGGAGCAAGACAACACGCAGCGCTACTGCTCGCAGCAGAGTCGCTTAATTCTTCTCTTGACGAGCTTTGCGCGGGAACGCCTCTCGACCTTGTATCCATTGGAATAGAAGGTGCGCTGACGAACATAGGAATGCTTGACGGCAGACAGCTCGGCGAGGAGATCGTCGCTGAGATCTTCTCAAAATTCTGCGTAGGTAAATAATTTTTTCTTCCTACTTTTCTTTTACGAAAAAGAAAAGTAGGCAAAAGAAAACGAAAAAATTTGTTTGAGGCATAAGCAAGTTCTAATTTTTAGCCTTCCCTTGCGAGGGAAGGTGGCATTGACGAGCCGTGGGGGCGAGTCAATGACGGATGAGTAGTTTTTTATTCAATTCATTCTTTACTACTCATCCACCGCAAGCGGTCCCCTCGATGTTTGCGTAGCAAACTCGACCGTTGCTTTGCAACGAGCTCCCATCACAAGGGAAGGCTAATTGTTACAATAGCCTTGGGCTTACAAATGTTATTCGTGCGAACCGCTTTAAATAAAAAATGAAAGTCGTCGGTACGTAGGGCCCACTTACTTTTCTTTTAAAAAAGAAAAGTAAGCAAAAGAAAACTGTACATTGGTTTGTTCTATCTTTTAAAAAACTTTTAAATAAAAAATGAAAGTCGTCGGTACGTAGGGTCCGACGACTTTCTCCCTTAGAAAGCGAAAAACTATATTAATCAATTAATATTTACGTCTTTTGCTATGTGAGCAAAAACTTTAATTTTTTAAAGTTTTTTGGCTCCACCTTTTTTTCAAAAAAGGTGGAAAAAACGCATCCCCCGCGTCCTTTTAATCAGAGCTTTACGTTTCTGGTCGTAACGACGTTCGCGCCGGTGCCGAGAATGTTTTCAACAACTATCTCACCGAGCTTTGCGTCGGGAGAAACGCGAGCGGCATTTATAAGTGTCATGCACTCGAAAAGCAATTCCTTGGGAACGGGCTTGTCGGTCTTTACGGGAACGACTCCGCCGCCGGCGATGGGAGCAGTAGTGGTGAGCGTTCTCATGGGAGCTGTGCACTCGGTCTCAGCGTAAACCAAGCCTCTCTTACAAGTGTAGCCCTCAACCGAAAGCACCTTTTTGGAGTCATTATTGTCAAGCTCTACCTTCAGCTGACAGCCCTTGGGGCAAACGATACACGTTAATTCACGAGTCATTGTCATATCCTCCTTAAAATCATGCTTCGATGGAGAAGGAGAGGACGTTGCCCTCGAGCTTCTCAATCATTTCTTTAGTAAGGGTTACGGTTTCCATCTCACCGGGAGCAACCTTCTGCTTTTTCTTGTTTACGATAACGTTCTCGCCGTCGCGGACTACGATGCGAATATCGCGGTAAACGTCGGCAACGCGGAAGTAAACGGTAACGTTTTCGTCAGCGGTTATTCTCTGGGGAACGGTGTATCTTACCTTTCCGTCGGTAACGAGGCTGATGCTTCTGCCTGCGGGAGCGCTTCCCATTACGTAAGCGGCAGCCGCCTTACCTGCGATCTCAGACTCCTCGGATACGTAGTCAACGAGGTCGTGAACGTGAAGAACGTTTCCGCAAGCGTAAACGCCTTCGATCTCGGTCTGTCTGTTCTGGTCAACGACAGCTCCGCCCGTGATGCGGTCAAGAGCAATGTCTGCGCTCTTTGTAAGCTCGTTTTCGGGGAGAAGTCCAACGGAGAGAAGCAGAGTATCGCACTCGATATACTGTCTCGTTTCGGGAATGGGACGGCGGCGCTCGTCAACCTTTGCGATGGTAACGCCCGTAACTCTTTCCTTACCGTGGATTTCCACAACCGTGTGGCTGAGCATGAGCGGAATACCGAAGTCGTTAAGGCACTGCTCGATATTACGCGCAAGACCGCCCGAATAGGGCATAAGCTCGCAAACAGCCTCAACCTTTGCGCCCTCAAGAGTCATGCGGCGCGCCATAATAAGACCGATGTCACCCGAGCCGAGGATAACTACCTTCTTACCGGGCATATATCCGTCCATGTTAACGAATTTCTGCGCCGTTCCTGCGGTAAAGATACCTGCGGGGCGTGTACCCGAAATGTTAAGCGCACCCTTCGGACGCTCGCGGCAGCCCATAGCGAGGATTATCGACTTTGCCTCGATCGTAAACAGACCGTCCTCGCTGTTCATAGCGGTAACGACCTTGTCGGGGGTGATGTCAAGCACCATGGTGTTGAGCTTAAAGGGAATGTTTCTCTCTCTTACCTGCATCTCATAGCGGTAAGCGTATTCGGGACCGGTGAGCTCCTCCTTAAAGCGGTGGAGACCGAAGCCGTTGTGTATGCACTGACGGAGAATACCGCCAAGGCTCTTATCTCTTTCGAGAATGATTATGTCGCGGAGTCCCGCATCGTAAGCGGCAACTGCCGCACTCATGCCCGCAGGGCCGCCGCCGATTATAACAAGATCAGCCTTCATATCAGTTATCCCCCTTGGTTCTCTGGTAGTTTATAACGGACTCGCCGCCAAACTTCGTAACGCTCTCGAACGGAATACCTCTCTCGCGAGCGATAAGC
The DNA here is from genome assembly GCA_015065365.1 of Oscillospiraceae bacterium. Taxonomy (GTDB): domain Bacteria; phylum Bacillota; class Clostridia; order Oscillospirales; family CAG-272; genus HGM12713. The sequence continues at coordinate 2,904 of SVQL01000036.1, forward strand.
TCAACGACAGTAGGTGAGCAGAAGCCGCCCTGACATCTTCCCATGCCGCTTCTCGTTCTTCTCTTGACTCCGTCAAGGTCGCGTGCTACGGGATTTACGGTGAGCGCTTCAACTATCTCGCCCTCGGTAATACCCTCGCAGCGGCAGACAATTCTGCCGTATGCGCCGTCCTTGGCGATGATCTCGTTCTTTTCTTCCATAGAAAGCTCACGGAAGTAGTGAGCAGGCTTGCGGGTAGCTACGTAGTCAGCCTTAACCTCGCCGAGGGGCTTGATGCCGTCAACGATAGCCTCAACGTACTCCGCGATTGCGGGAGCAGAGGAAAGTCCGGGGCTTTCAATTCCGCCGAGAGTGATGATTCCGTCTCTCTCCTTGATAATGAAGTCGCCCGTGCTACCCGTTGCGCGCAGACCGCAGAAGGAAGTAATTACCTTATTGAAGGGAAGATTTGCAACGTTATCGCTTGCCTTGGAGAAGATGGTTGCAAAGCCCTCGGGAGTCGTTGCCGTGTCGTTCTTATCCTCTATATCGGTTGCCGTAGGACCGAGCAACAGGTTGCCGTCAACCGTGGGAGAAACGAGTATTCCCTTACCCATCTTGGTAGGCGTGTGGAATATAGTTCTCTCGGTGAAGCTGCCGCACTCCTTGTCAAGAAGCATGTACTCTCCGCGGCGGGGGGTTACCGTAAAGTCGTTGTCACCCGTCATAGCAGCTATAACGTCTGAATAAACGCCTGCGCTGTTTATAACGATCTCTGCCTCTACCTCGCGTCCGTCAGAAGCCTTTATTACGTATGTACCGCCATTCTTTTCAATGCCGCAAACCGCGAAATCAAGAATAAGCTCAGTTCCGTTGTCCATAGCGTTACCTACGGAAGCAAGACAAAGCTCGTAGGGGCAAACTATCGCTCCCGTTTCAGCGAGCAACGCGCAGGTGAGGTCCTTGTTGAGGTTAGGCTCAAGCGCGTGAAGCTCGTCCTTCTCAAGTATGCGGAGTCCCTTTACGCCGTTAGCCAGACCGCGGCGGTAAATTGCCTCAACTTCCTCTCTCTCGTGCTCGAAAGCAACTACGAGGGACTGGTTTCTCTTGTACTTAACGCCAAGACGAGTTGTGACCTCCTCCATAAGCTCGGAGCCTCTTACGTTCATCTTTGCCTTAAGTGAGTTTTCCTTGGCATCAAAGCCTGCGTGAACGATCGCGCTGTTAGCCTTTGTAGCTCCCATCGCAACGTCACCTTCTTTTTCAAGAATACATACGCGCAAATCGTATTTTGCAAGTGTGCTTGCGATCATTCCGCCAACGACACCTGCGCCTATAATCGCTATATCGTACATTTTCCTTCTCCTTTTTTAAAATTTTACAAAGAAAAAAAGATGCAGAAAAACACGGAACGAGGGTTCCGTATTTTAAAAGCATCTCCAAATCTCTGCATTATTTATTTTTCCAAACGTGATTATATCACATTTTTTTTGCTTTGTCAAGAATTATTTTTTAAGGGGCGACATTTTTATCGCCCCATTGTTTTTTGAAGTTTTCTTTTGCTTACTTTTCTTTTCCAAAAGAAAAGTAAGTAGTCTTTATCTTGGATTCGGGCAGATGAGCAAGGGGAAATGGAATTCCCATGTTATCATACTTGGTCTGGCAGATCTTCCTGAAGGGAAGAAGCTCTATTTTTTTAACGCAGGAGTATTTTTTTGCCATATCCTTGAGTAATAAAATATCATTTTCACTGTCATTCAAGGTTGGTATATTGACTTGACGGATAGTGGTATCGATATTCTGCTCGTTAAGGTACGCCAAAAATTCAAGAGGCTTTTCTATGGAGCAGCCTACGTATTTTTTATACATTTCATCGGTTACGTACTTAATATCAAGCAGAACTCTGTCCGTCACACTCAAAAGTGCCTTTTCCTTTTCTCCAAGATGCACGCCTGCGGTATCAAGGCAGGTGTCGATCCCCGCCTCGCGGCAAAGCTTAAAGAGCGCCGTAACAAACTCCGACTGTAAGAGCGGCTCGCCGCCCGAAACGGTCACGCCGCCGTCCTTGCCAAAATACTCGCTGTAACGGAGTATTTTTGAAAACACCTCGTCGGGGGTATACTCCGTGCCGCCCTCCATATCCCACGTGTCGGGATTATGACAGCAGGCGCACCTAAGTGGACAGCCCTGCATAAAAACGACGAATCTCACTCCCGGTCCATCTACCGTTCCAAGGCTTTGGAAGGAGTGGATTCGTCCGGTTACGGCTTTGCTCATACCGTCTGGTGGAAGGTACGGCTGATAACCTCTCTTTGTTGCTCGCGAGAGAGCTTATGGAAGTTTACGGCATATCCCGACACGCGAATGGTGAGGTTGGGATAAGCTGCGGGATTTTCGTAAGCCGCAAGCAAAGTTTCGCGGTTAAGCACGTTTACGTTTATGTGGTGCGCCTTTTTCGCAAAATATCCGTCGAGGATGCTTACGAGATTGTCGATACGCTCGCCGTCATCGTGGCCGAGAGCGTCGGGCGTTATGGAGAAGGTGTTCGAGATACCGTCGCGGCAATCGTCGTAGCTGATCTTGGCAACGGAGTTAAGAGAAGCGAGCGCGCCGTTTTCCTCTCTGTTGTGCATGGGGTTAGCGCCGGGCGCGAAGGGCTCTGCCGCCTTACGTCCGTCGGGAGTTGCGCCGGTGTGCTTGCCGTACATTACGTTAGACGTTATGGTAAGCACGGAGAGGGTGTGAATTGCGCCTCTGTAAGTGGGAGTCTTGCGAAGCTCGGTGATTACCTTGTGAGTCATTTCCTTTGCGATAAGGTCTACTCTGTCGTCGTCATTTCCGTATTTGGGGAAGCTGCCCTCGGTCTCAAAATCAACGATAAAGCCGTCTGCGTCCTTTATGGGCTTTACGTTCGCGAACTTGATGGCGCTAAGCGAGTCCGCAACGACGGAAAGTCCTGCGATACCGAACGCCATAAAACGCTCAACGTCGGTGTCGTGAAGCGCCATCTGGATCTTCTCGTATGCGTATTTGTCATGCATGTAGTGGATTATGTTCATGGTGTTTACGTAGAGGTGGCTGAGCCACTTTACGTAAATATCGTATCTTTCCATTACCGCGTCGTAGTCGAGCTTTTCGGTGTCCATTACGGGCATCTGAGGACCGATATGCATACCGCTCGTCGTGTCGTAGCCGCCGTTTATAGCAATAAGCAGGAGCTTTGCGAGGTTGCAACGCGCGCCGAAGAACTGCATCTGCTTGCCGACCTTCATAGCGGAAACGCAGCAAGCTATCGCATAGTCGTCGCCGTAGATGGGGCGCATAACGTCATCGTTCTCGTACTGAATGGAGTCGGTGTCAACCGAGACCTTAGCGCAGAATTTCTTAAAGCCGTCGGGCAGGGAATTTGACCACAGAACGGTGAGATTAGGCTCGGGAGACGAGCCGAGAGTATACAGAGTATTGAGAACGCGGAAGCTGCTCTTGGTAACGAGAGATCTACCGTCCTCGCCCATGCCGCCGACAGCCTCGGTTATCCACATGGGATCTCCGCCGAACAGCTCGTTGTATTCGGGAGTACGAAGGTGGCGCGCCATACGCAGCTTCATAACGAAGTCGTCCATAAGCTCCTGCGCTCCCTCCTCGGTAAGAGTGCCGTTCGCAAAATCGCGCTCGAAATAGATATCAAAGAAGGTGCTTACTCGGCCGAGCGACATAGCCGCTCCGTTTTGCTCCTTGATAGCGCCGAGGTAAGCGAAATAAGTCCACTGAATAGCCTCTTTGGCGTTGGATGCGGGCTCGCTTATATCAAATCCGTACATTGCCGCCATTTCCTTGAGATAGCCAAGGAAAAGAATCTGGCGGTAAAGCTCCTCGTCAAGACGGATATTTACCGAGTCAAACGTGCCCTCGGAGAGCTTTGCCTTGTCCTTTTTCTTTTCCTCAATGAGCTTGTCAACGCCGTAGAGCGCTACGCGGCGATAGTCACCGATGATACGTCCTCTGCCGTATGCATCGGGGAGTCCCGTTATAACGTGACATTTTCTTGCAGCTCTCATTTCGTCCGTATATGCGCGGAAAACTCCGTCGTTGTGCGTTGTGCGGTAGGTAAACTCCTCCTCGACCTTAGGGCTGAGCGTATATCCGTAAGCGGAGCACGCCTGACGTACCATTCTCATGCCGCCAAAGGGGTTTACTCCTCTCTTGAGAGGGCGGTTTGTCTGGAGTCCGACGATAAGCTCATTATCCTTATCGAGGTACCCGGGAGAATAGCTTGTAAGAGAGGAAACAGTCGCGGTGTCGATATCGAGCACGCCTCCGAACTGTCTCTCAAGCGCGAAAAGTCCCTCAAGCTTTTTCATAAGGGCAGAGGTACGCTCGGTAGCTCCCGCCAAAAACGATGCGTCTCCGCCGTAAGGCTTATAGTTGCTTTGAATAAAGTCGCGTACGTTTATTTCATTTTTCCATGTTTCACCTGAAAATCCGTTCCAATTCTTGTGTTCCATTGTTAATACCTCCACGAAAGAAAATATAAAAGGGCAAATCAGCATCATGACTGATTTGCCCAGACGGTCGGCTTTACCATTTACACTCCCTTGCGGTTATCCGCAAATCCGTCAGTCATGTAAATGCTTAAATTTCTTCTATGGGATTATTATAACACATTTTTTTTGATTTTGCAAGTCAATTTTTAAATTTTAACGACTTTTCTCTTTTTCGTCCGCTGTTTTACCAAGCTTTGGTGACGGAATTGTGACAAAATAAAGTTTTTTCAAAATTTTTTTATGAAAATTTAAAAAAGTGTTTGCAATTCGCGGAAAAGTATGTTATAATAATATTTGATGTAAAATATGCGTGGAAAAACGCTAATGCTTCGGAGGTACATAATGCTGGATACGAAAATTCTTGTTGTAGACGATGACGAAAATATATGCGAGCTTCTCAAGCTGTATTTTGAGAACGAGGGCTACGGTGTAAAGATTGCTCACGACGGCGCTGAGGGCATCAATTTCTTTAAGATTTACGAGCCTGACCTCGTGTTGCTTGATATTATGCTTCCCAAAAAGGACGGCTGGCAGGTTTGCCGCGAGATAAGAGAGATGTCCTCGAAGCCCATCATTATGATAACGGCAAAGGGAGAGGTATTTGATAAGGTTCTCGGACTTGAGCTGGGAGCTGACGATTTCGTGGTTAAGCCCTTCGATATGAAGGAGCTGAGCGCGAGAGTTAAGGCGGTGCTTCGCCGCTATCAGGCTCACACCAATCAGAATGACGACGAGGTTATCAAGTTTGATAACATTGAGATAAGCCACCAGAAGTATGAGCTGAAGCTCAGGGGTAAGCCTGTTGACGTTCCGCCCAAGGAGCTGGAGCTTCTCTATTTCCTTGCTTCTAACTACAATCGCGTGTTTACCAGAGATCAGCTTCTTGACAAGGTTTGGGGCTTTGATTATCTCGGTGACTCCCGTACCGTGGACGTTCACGTAAAGCGCCTCAGAGAAAAGCTTGAGGGCGTTTCGGATAAGTGGACGCTAAAGACGGTTTGGGGCGTTGGCTACAAGTTTGAGCTTTTAGGCTGATTTTGACTTACATGGCAGGGGACGTCCGCGTGCCGCGGCGCCCCTGCCTATAATTTTAAAAAAGGGGGCAGATGAATTTGTTAAAGAGCATATTTGCAAAATACGTCTTGTCGTTTATGCTTATAATTCTTTCGGGCTTCTTGGTAATAATACTCATAGTTTCCGCGATTATAGGGAACTATTCTATTGACGCAAAGACCGAGATAATGGAGAACAGCGCGCGAACTGCGGGGGCGTACGTCGAGGGGCTGTTTAACACATCCTCGTTTGACGGAATTGAGGACGTAGTAAACGCATCGGTCGATGACGTTGAAGAAATGCTTGAAAATATTGCGGGCTACTCGGACGATATGACCGTGCTCGTTTCGGACAATTCGGGAAAGATAGTGCTTGCCGTGGGAAGCGGTAAGGAGAATATTTTGGGTGGCGCGAATATACCGAAGGCGTTTATGGACAACGTAAACAACGGCGAGGAAATTTCGCGCGACGGAGTGCTTGGCGGTATTTTTCTGACGGAGCAGTACGTACACGCAGTTCCCGTTTACAATAAGGACGGAGCAGTGTGCGGAACGGTTTTCGTTTGCGCGGAATCCTTGATGCTCTCAAAGCTGATGGAAGATATTATCAAGGCGATAATTTTAGCTATACTGTGGGTTTTGCTTGCGGCGCTGATTGCGGTTTACTTTATAACCGAAAGAATAACGCGTCCGCTCAAGGACATAAGCAATGCGGCAAAGGAATTTGCCAAGGGACGCTTTGACGTACGCGTGCCCGTCCGGACCAACGACGAGATAGGCAGGCTGGCGGGAGCTATGAATAACATGGCGGAGTCACTTGATAACTACGACACCATGAGAAATACCTTTATGTCCAACGTTTCTCACGACCTGCGTTCACCGATGACTTCGATTTCGGGCTTTGTTGACGGAATTCTCGACGGAGTAATACCGCCCGAAAAGCACGAATATTATTTGAGAATAGTCTCGACAGAGGTCAAGCGCCTTTCGCGCCTCGTTGCCTCGCTTCTCGACCTCTCGCGAATACAGGCAGGCGACAGAAAATTTACCATGGCGCCGTTTGATATTACGGAGATGTGTCGCGAGATACTTATTTCGTTTGAGCAAAAGATAAACGAAAAGCGCCTTGAGGTTGAATTTGACTGTGCTGACAGCTCGCTCATTGTCGTTGCCGACAGAGATGCGATTTACCAGATAGCGTATAATCTTTGCGATAACGCTGTGAAATTTGCATCAGAGGGCGGAGTGCTCCGAATTGGGGTTAAGCGGCTTAAAAACAGAAAGGCGCTTGTAAGCGTGTATAACGACGGTCAGGGCATTTCTCCCGCTGACATTCCGTACGTTTTCGAGCGGTTTTACAAGAGCGATAAGAGCCGCGGACTTAATAAAAACGGCGCGGGGCTCGGACTCTTTATCTCAAAGACCATAATAGAGGCTCACGGCGAGGAGATATGGGTTGAGAGCAACTACGAAAAGGATTGCTGCTTCAGCTTTACTCTGCCGATCGAATAAGCTTGAATAATCAGAAACTAAAAATATATCTGTACCGTCGGTTGTAGCTCATTACTCAACCGACGGTATGTTGATTTTACGCGCCAAATGACGTATAATAAACGCGAAAGGAGATATTTATGAACCAGATAAAGATTGGAAAATTTATAGCCGAGCGCAGAAGGGCTGCGGGACTTACGCAGCTTCAGCTTGCAGAAAAACTGAATATAACCGATAGGGCAGTGTCAAAGTGGGAAACCGGCAGAGCTATGCCCGACTCCTCTCTTATGATTCCGCTTTGCGCGATATTGGAGATAAGCGTCAACGATTTGCTCTGCGGAGAGGTCGTAACGTTGGATAATTGTAATAAAGAATTAGAAAATGTTTTACTTGAAATGGTAAAGCAAAAGGAGGAAAACGACAAGCATCTGCTTATGCTTGAATGGGTGATAGGCGGTCTCTCTCTTATTATATTGCTTTTGCCGATTTTTATAGCCGCATATTTATCGATGGAGGATTGGCAAAGAATAGTATTGATATGCTCGGGGCTAATTCCCTCATTCGTAGGATTTTTCTTCACGATGAAAATCGAGCAGGTAGCGGGGTACTACGAGTGTAAGCACTGTCACCACAGGTACGTTCCGACCTATAAAGCAATTAGTGCGGCGCCTCACATGGGCAGAACGAGATATATGAGATGCCCGAGATGCCATAAAAAATCTTGGCAGAAAAAGGTTATTGAAAAGGAATAAAGACTCTTTATATTCGTGGATAAATTGCGGGAGCAGGATAAATAATTCGCTTACTTTTTTATAGCTTTGTGCAAATATATTCTTGAAATTCTTTCTCTTTTGTGATATGATTATTACAGTAACTTTTTACGAGGTGCTTTATGAAAAGAGCAAGCGGTGTGCTTATGCACGTCTCATCCCTCTGGGGTGAGTATTCTATCGGCTCCTTCGGCAAGGAAGCAAAAAAATTCGTAGATTTTCTTTCGGACAGCGGCTTTACTTATTGGCAGGTTCTGCCCTTCTGCATGGCTGACGAAAGCAATTCTCCGTACAAGTCCTTCTCCGCGTTCGGCGGCAATCCGTTTTTTATAGATTTGCCAACGCTTCACGAAAAGCATCTGCTTACAAAAGAGGAGCTTGACGCTGCAAAGCAAAAAACGCCCTACGTATGCGAATACGACCGCCTAAAGGAGGAGCGCATGCGCCTTCTCGCGCTTGCGGCAAGCAGGGCGGATTTCAGAATTGAAATAAAGGTTGCACAGTTCATAAAAGAACACAAGGCTCTCGGAGATGCGGCGCGCTTTCTCGCTCTGCGTGACGAAAACGGCGATACACCGTGGCAGGCGTGGAAAAGTCAAGAGCCGAGCAAGGAAAATCTCTTTTTCCATGAGTTTTTGCAATATGAGTTCTTCACCGAGTGGCTCGAAATAAAGACCTACGCCAATCAAAGGGGCATAAAAATCATCGGCGACGTTCCGATATACGTTGCGCTCGACAGCGCGGACGTGTGGGCAAGCAGCGAGCAGTTCCTGCTTGACGGTCGAAAAATGCCTACGTCTGTCGCAGGCGTTCCGCCCGACTATTTCTGCGAGGACGGTCAGCTTTGGGGCAACCCGCTTTATAATTGGAAATATATGAAATCGGATAACTACTCGTGGTGGAGAGAACGCATACGACACATGCTGACGCTCTTTGACGGTGTAAGAATAGACCACTTCCGCGGACTCGAAAGCTATTGGAGTGTTCCCGCAAGCGCAAAGACCGCAAAAGAGGGCAAGTGGGTAAAGGGCCCCGGCCGCGCTCTCATAAACGCCATTCGTGAGGAGGCAGGTGACAAGCTGATTATTGCCGAGGACCTCGGAGATATTACGGACGAGGTTGTTTCCTTGGTAAATTACAGCGGCTTCCCGGGCATGCGCGTTTTCCAATTTGCGTTCCTTGGGGACAGAAACACCCCGCATCTTCCCCACAACTATCCCAAAAACTGCGTTGCCTACACGGGCACTCACGACAACAACACCCTTCTCGGTCATGTTTGGGAGATAGACGGAAATCAGCGCGACGAGGTGTTTGACTACTGCAACTGTCCGCCAAACGATTGGAGCGGCGCATGCGAGATGATAATAAAGACAATGATGGCAAGCCACGCCGATACGGTCATCTTCCCAATTCAGGATATATTCGTTTACGGCGCGGACACGCGAATGAACACACCCGGAACGGTTACGAACAATTGGCAGTACCGAATAACCGAGGATCAGCTCCGCCGCGTCAGCTGTAATAAATTCAAGTATCTGAATACTCTTTACGGAAGAATATAACGCACTATAAAAGCACAAAAGGACAGAAAGCATTTGCTTTCTGTCCTTTTTAATTTAAAAATTAAAGGCTGGTCTTATCAAGATAATCCTGCATAAGCGCGTCCTGAAGCTTGCGCAAAAGCTCGGGCGCGCGGCCGCCGACGGGCACTCCGTCAACGTGGCTTACGGGGCGGCAAAGCGTTCCCGACGAGGTAACGACAACCTCTGCGGCAGACTTTAACTCGTCAAGAGTATACGGCTCCTCGCGGACTGTTATGCCAAACTCGCGGCAGGTCTTTATGAGATGCGCGCGGGCAACTCCCGCCAGAATAAGATTATCCGCAGGCGCGGTTTTTACACTGCCGTCATCAAGTATTATTGAGATATTTGAGTGAGCGCACTCGGTAACTCTGCCATTTCTGTGAAAGACCGCCTCGTCCGCCCCCGCCTTTTCTGCCTTATCGGAAGCGAGAACGGTGGGAATCAGGTTAAGCGTTTTCATGTTGCAGTGGAAAAAGCGCGTGTCCTCAAGGCTTATAAGAGTCATAGGAGTATATATGTCCTTAATCTTCATCGGACGCAAAGTGATCCATACGTTTGCCTTCATGTCCTTTGAGGGCGCGTGATTTCTAAAGCCCGTACCGCGAGAAACCTGCCAATAGACAAGCTGCTCGTGCGAGTCAAGCTTTTTTACCAAGCCCTTTATTATATCGGAAAATTCTTCCTTGGTGTGCGGAATTACTATTCCCAATATATCTGCACTTTCGTACATTCTGTCCATGTGCTCCCCGAGGGAGTATATCTTGTAGTTTCGGCAGTACGCCACCTCAAAAATACCGTCGCCGAAATAGCAGGCGCGGTCGTTCATGGGAACCGTCATATTTTCAAGCAGATCGTATCTGCCGTTATAATAACCCAGATTTTCCATATACGGATAACGTCCTTTCAAAATACATATACGTACTTAATTTTATGATGCATTATCTTACTATATTACTCTGATAATTATATCACAACCGCTCCCGCTTGTCAATTGAGAAGAAAGAAATCTTTTAAAGTTTTAATATTACACAAAGCAGCACGGACGTCAATAAGGTGTTGACAATTTTCATTTATTTTGCTATAATATAATGAGTATAAACAGATAGAGAAAGGAGAGCGTCATGGCAATAAAAACAAAGTCGGTAAGATATAATTTTTTTATGAATTTCATTCTGACAGCCTCCGGATTTATTTTTCCGCTTTTGACCTTTCCTTATATTTCACGCGTTCTTCTCGTTGAAGGCATTGGAAAAGTAGATTTCGTAACGTCAGTTTCCAACTATTTTCTGATGGTAGCCTCTCTTGGAATTCCAACGTACGGCATCAGAGCCTGCGCACAGGTCAGAGACGATAAAGAAAAGCTATCAAAAACGGTACACGAAATTCTTATTATAAATTCCGTAACAACGGCGCTTGTCGTCCTAACCTATATAATATGCATTTTAACCGTTCCGCGATTCGCAGAGGATAAAGTGCTGTTTTATATCAATGCCATTGGTGTTCTTTTGAATATGTTCGGGGTAAACTGGTTCTACCAGGCAATTGAAAAATACGACTATATTACGTGGCGTACTATTATTTTCAAGGCGCTTTCTCTCGTATTTATGTTCCTTTTGGTGCATAATTCGGAGGACTATATAATTTACGGAGCAATCACCGTATTCGCTCTCGTTGGCTCTAATCTGCTCAATTTCTTTAAGCTTCGCTCCTATATATCCTTTAAGAAGCAAGAAAAATATGAGTTTAAAAAGCACCTTAAGCCTATATTCATTCTGTTTGCGCAAAGTCTTGCCATATCCGTTTACACCAATCTTGATATAATAATGCTCGGCTTTGTAAAGGGAGATTATGACGTAGGGCTCTATTCAGCCGCAAGCCGCTTCAAGGGCTTGCTTGTAAGCCTTGTTACTTCTCTGGGTAACGTGCTGCTTCCCAGAATGTCCCATTACGCAAAGCATAAGATGCACAAGGAATTCCAAAGCACGTCTATAATGGCGATAAATTTCACGCTGCTGCTTTCAATTCCTCTCGCCGTATTCTTTATTTTCTCGTCAAGCGACTGTCTTCTTATACTTTCCGGCAGCGAATTTTTAGGTGCTACTCTTGCCATGCAAATAATTACAATAGCTATTGTTCCGTGTGGATTGACCGGCTTTTTGGGCATTCAGGTACTGACCTCGTTGGAAAAAGAAAAATACGTGCTGTATTCCGTCGTTGCGGGAGCAGTTATTGACTTTATCCTTAATTGCTTTATGATTCCCCTGTGGGGCGCAAGTGGCGCGGCTCTTGCGACTACAATTGCAGAATTTTTCGTGCTTGCGGTTCAGCTTGTATACACGAAAGACGTCATACGCCCGATAATACGAAAAATAAGAATACCCTACTACCTCGTAGCAACCGCGCTTTCAAGCGGTGCACTCCTTCTCTGTGGCTTTTTGCCGCTAAACAATCTTATTCTCCGTCTTGGCGTTACGGCAATAGTATTTTTCGGAGTATATGCAGCTTGTCTCTTTGTCGTGAAGGAACCAATACTTGCTGATCCCGAGCAACGCCCCACTATTAAAGGGGCAAAGGAACCCGATAATAAATAATACGGAGGGGGTAAAACGTGAATCTTTTAAAAAACACCATACTGTGGCCAAAAATTTCAGAGTCACTCTCCTCTGTTTTGCCCGTAACGGGAATAGTTCTGTTTTTGTTCTGTACCATCGTTCCCGTTCCCGCGGAAATGTTTTTGACCTTCATCATCGGCGCCGTACTCCTGATTTTCGGCATGGGACTTTTTACGCTCGGCGCGGAAACTGCTATGACTCCCATGGGAGAATACGTCGGCTCAAAAATGACGAAATCAAAAAGTCTTTGGGTGCTTATCCCCGTGTCCTTGTTCGTAGGCACGATGATAACCGTTTCAGAGCCTGATCTTCAGGTTTTATCAACCCAAATTGACGCTATTCCTGCCGCCACGCTTATATGGTCGGTTGCAGTTGGCGTTGGTCTTCTTTTGGTCGTGGCAATGCTCAGAATACTTTTTAAAATAAAGCTTAAGTATCTCTTGTTAGCGCTTTACGGCATAGTATTTATTTTGGTTGCCTTCGTTCCGAGGGTATTCGTACCCATAGCGTTCGACTCCGGTGGAGTTACGACGGGACCTATGACAGTTCCGTTTATAATGGCTCTTGGCGTTGGTGTAGCTTCAATCCGTTCTGACGGCAAGGGCTCGGACAGCTTCGGTCTCGTTGCTCTCTGCTCTGTCGGCCCGATACTCGCCGTAATGATACTCGGCATACTTAACGACGTAAACACCGTCAATCCGTCTGACAGCGCCTTTGAAATAGCCAACGGCTCGCGCGATATTATTATGATGTTCCTCTCAAAAATCCCTCACTATGCGTGGGAGGTTGCTATTGCGATAGGACCTATCGTTATATTCTTCCTCGTGTTCCGCGCGCTCAGCGGCGGACTCGGTACCAAGGGACTTGGAAAAATACTCGTCGGCGTTGCTTACACGTATATCGGACTCGTTGCATTTTTGGTGGGAGTGAACGTGGGCTTTATGCCGGTAGGCAGACATCTGGGAATGGAGCTTGCGGGCTCGTCTGTAAGGTGGGCAATAGTGCCTCTCGGTATGGTAATGGGCTACTTCATCGTTGCCGCAGAGCCTGCCGTTCACATACTGACAAAGCAGGTGGAAAGTGTAACCTCGGGCACTGTTCCGGGCAAGGCGCTCTCCCTCTCGCTCTCGCTTGGCGTTGCAGTATCCATAGGAATTGCTATGGTGCGCGTGCTTACGGGAATTTCACTTCTCTGGATAATAATCCCCGGCTACGTAATCGCGCTCGTGCTTTCCTTTATCGTACCCGATATCTTCTCCTCTGTCGCGTTTGACTCGGGTGGGGTTGCCTCAGGTCCTATGACCGCAACCTTCCTGCTTCCCTTCGCAATAGGCGCGTGTACCGCCGTCGGCGGAAACGTAATCGAGGATGCGTTCGGTCTCGTGGCACTTGTTGCTATGACTCCGCTGATTGCTATACAGATTTTAGGTCTTGTATACAAGCGCAAGTATAACAAGCGCATGGCAGAGGAAGCCGCACAAGTGGCAGATACTCCCGAAATTATCGAGACCAATATCCCGTCTGACGACGATATAATAGATCTTTAACGGAGGTCGCAAAAAATGAAGGACCTGTTTTTACTGATGACGATAGTGCGCCGTGACGACGCATCTGAATATGAAGAATTTTACCGAGGCGAGGGAGTTGAGGTGGTTTATACAACCCCCTGCAACGGTACGGCGCATACCAAAACTCTTAATCTGCTTGGTATAGAACGAACCGAAAAATCCATGCTTTTGGCTACGGTAACCTCGGACACCCTTTTGACGCTCAAAAGACGCCTTACCTCACACATGAAAATTGACCTGCCCGACCGTGGCGTTGCCATGGCAGTGCCGCTCTCGGGAGTTGGAGGAAGCCGAACTCTTGAATACTTCACCGCAGGACAAAAGGTGGCGGACAACACACAAACGGAGGATAATAATATGCAATCTTCTCACGAGCTCATAGTTGCTATATACGAAAAAGGATATACCGATCTCGTCATGAACGCCGCGCGAGAGGCGGGCGCGGGTGGCGGAACGACCATAAACGCCAAGGGAACGGGCGCGGGAGCCGAAAAATTCTTCGGTCTTACGCTCGCCGTTGAAAAGGAAATAGTTTTTATCGTATCAAGCGTTGAAAAGAAAAAGGATATAATGAAGGCTATTATGCAGAAGGCGGGAGTTGACTCCAAGGCGCACGCGCTTGTGTTCTCTCTCCCCGTATCCACAACCGCAGGCTTCCGCTTTGCGGACACGGTTGAAAAGGAATAATCTTTAGGATGCGAGGGATGCGAGGATGCGTCCACCTTTTTCGTGAAAAAGGTGGAGCCAAAAAGCTTCACACAAATTTATTATTAGACGGACACATCGAGGAAATATTATTTATTGGTTGAATATTGTTGGTATTTTCTAATGTAGAAAGACGGCGGACTCTACGCACCGCTGTCTTTCTTTTTTTATTTAATTATAACGGGTCGCCGAGGACGTCGACCCCTACAAGCAGGAAATTAAATACAATCTTATTCTTTTTTATAATTTTATAATGGTTAAATATTAATTTAATCTTTGAGAACAAATTTCATTTAATCTTTTGTAGGGGTCGACGTCCTCGGCGACCCGTTGTAACAAATTGAATTTAAAATCAAAATTAAAAGCAAAGAACAGCCCCAATACTTGGGTATTGCAGGTGTGCTCCTTTGTAGGGACAGGCGTCCTCG
>SVQL01000037.1 GCA_015065365.1 Oscillospiraceae bacterium
CGGGGCTTCGCCCCTCCTTCCGACTGCAAAAGCTTTTAACTAAACTCGTTACTTTTATTTTTACTTTTTTAGTCTCACATCATTGACAAAACTACATTTTTGTATTATGGTATTCAGAGCTTGATTTCAATTGTTATGTCGCCCGTGCTTGTGGCAATATCACAAGTGCCGCCGCTCGTGCATTTCGGAACGTTTACAGTGCCCGTGCTTGTGCTCGTGAAAAATATTTTATTGGAGAGAAGCGAGCCGCGAACGTCGCCCGTTCCGGTCTTTACGGTGAGCGAGGACGCGTCACAGCCATCAAACGTCACGTCGCCGGTGCTTCTTTCGATAGAAAATTTCTCCGATGCTATTGCGTTTGTAAGAGTAATGTCACCCGTACCGCCGCTTGAAGTCAGATTTTTGCACGTTACGTCCGTAAAGCGCACCTTGCCCGTGCTGACGTTTACCGATATGTCACCGCCACAGGCAACCGATGTCGCGGTTATATCGCCTGTTGACGCGACAAGGTCGAGAGAGCCGACAGAGACGCTCTCAATTAGAATTTTGCCCGTGCTCGTGCCTATTTTCGTGCCGTTAGATGACGAAGCAAGACACCTTACGTCACCCGTGCTGACACAAACCTCAATATCCCAAAATTTAAAGCCCTTCGGTATCTCTACGTCGCTCGTGTCAGCCTTTACACAGAGGGAAGCATATTCGGATTTGGGAAGGTAAACCGTGACTGTTGAAGCTTTTGTGTAAATGCTGATGTGCTCGTACCACGCGCGGTTATCGACTAATTGTATGCAGAGAACGCCGTCTGCCACGGTGACAGAGTGCGTTACCTTTTCTTGCTCAAGGCATACGACTCGGCAGCTCTCGTCCTCGGAAGGAGCAAAGAAAACGTCTGCGGTGTCCGTGTTTACCGAAATGCTGTTAAAATCCGCGCTTGGCGTGTGCACGTTGGTTTCGTACTTTGCGCTGAGCACCGTAAAATCCCATTTTGCAACAGACATAACCGTTACGAACAGAAGCGAACCGAGAACTATGAGACACGCGGCTATTATGAGTAATACTTTGGTTGCGGTTTCCATATAATCAATCCTTTCCTACGAATAAGTGTTTGATACCGAAAATTATTTTTTTGGTAAGCCTTGCCGTGCCCTTGGTAGCCGCCTTGCAGCCGATAAATGCAAAAATCGCAAGTCCTGAGCAAACAAGCCCTGCCGCTACGAGTAAAATTCCGTCAATAGGCTTTACGAGTATCGCGTAGCCAACGCCCGCAACAAGCCCCGCAAGTCCGCATGCGGCGAGTGAAACAAACACTGCCCAAAGGGAGATTACCAAAGCCCAGAGTGTGAGGTAAAGCGACAAAATCACGGCAAACGCGGCAATCAAAAGGGGAAGCCAAACGGGAAAGCCGAGTACAATGAGCACGATTTCCCAAGCCTTGAGAGAGCGACGCTTCTTTTCGGTTTTTTCTCTTTTTTTCTTGACCTTTTCTTTTACGATGCTCCAAAGAGGTACGTCCTCAAGTATCTGCGCGACGATTTCGTCAATGCTTCCAATTCCTGCTACCGCGTCCTCCTCGGTAGCGCCTTCCTCCACTCGGTCGTCAATCATTTCGCTGTAAAATGAGATGCGCTCCTCAATCTCGTTTTGAGGTAAGCCGACAAGCCGCGAGCGAAGCTCGGCGAGAAATTCCGATTTATTCATTTTCGTCCTCCTTGATAACAAAGTTATAGATCAAAACCATTTCATTCCATTCCGCCTTGAAATCCTCAATTCGCTTGATTCCCGACGGAGTTATATGATAGTATTTGCGAAGCCTGCCGTCATGCTCTACCGTTCTAACAGTAAGCATTTCAAAGGATTCAAGGCGCTTGAGAATGGTATAGAGCGTGGATTCCGACAGCTTTATATAGGGAGATACGTCCTTGATTATCTTGTAACCGTAGGACGGTTCGTTTTTTATAGCGGCTAACACGCAAACGTCGAGCAGCCCGCGTTTAAGTTGAATGTCCATAGCATACTCCTCCTTGCGTAATACATCATATCACGAAGTATTGTTTTTGTCAAGGGAATTTTGGAAAGTTTTTAAAAAATATGCGTGATTTTAAACGGACAGTCGAGGACGCCTGTCCCTACAATCTGTAAATCAAATGCAGTTCTTACAACTGTGTTGGAAACACCACATAAGTAAAAAACAGCGAATGTATTTCCCTGTAAACTGTAGGGACAGGCGTCCTCGACTGTCCGTAAAAAAGCAAAAGGCACGCGCGAATAAAATTTGTAGGTTAAGATTAGATTTACAAAAAGGCTCCCTCCCGGAGGGAGACTAAAAAACAACTGGGGCTGTCTCATTTAGATGCAGAAGTCGTGATTTGGTTCTCGTAGGCGTACAGGAGTACGCCAGAGAGCCAAATCGCGGCTAAAAAACACATATAAAATGAAATTTGAGAGATTTATCTCGAAAATTTCTACATAAAACCCGCTTTCACTATCGTTTTTTTGATAGCAAAAGCGGATTTTTACTATTTTTATATTCGTGTGTTTTTGTTCTGCGCTAAATGAGACAGCCCCGTGATTGTATATTACAAACAAACTATATTTGTACGTACAAATATAGTATCTTTAATGGCATCTTTTACAAGCCGTATATCCTTCTTTTATAGCATCTTCAAGTGGGATTTCTTTTGGAGATTTCATTCCGCTGCAAGTTGGTTTTGAATGATATTTAGTACCCGATGAAGGCACCCATACCATTTCAACCCTTTCATCGTCGGTTATTGTGTTGTTGGGCTTTGCGGTACTGTTATTATTTGATGATGGATTGTTGGGTTTGGTCGTTGAACTGTCTTTTTTTGTATCATTGGCATCCCAAAAGCTATTATTGTTTCCTTTTTCACTCTGTTCATCTTGAATTTCCCATAAATCTTGCGTTCCTTCGAGGCAAGAAGTTAGAATACTTGCGAGAATTGTCAGACAGATAAGTAAAGCGGCGATTTTTTTGAGCGTAGACATTTTAAAATTCCTCCTTTTTCGTCTTAAAAATAAAAAATGCGCCAACCGAAGTCAGCGCATAAAAAACGCAAACCCCGATAGTCGCCAAACTAGTCTAATATAAAGCATGTTTACATACTTGCATAGTTGGAGTTTGCATTTTTATCAAATTCCTACTACACAAGTATGGCTAAAAAAGGGCATAGCTATCCCCATATAAACACACTTGAAAATATATTAAACTAATTTGGCAATCCCATTATATCACATTTTATATCCGTTTTCAATAGAAAAATAAAAAATACCGCAAACAAATCGTTTGCGGTATAGATTATTTGGATTTTAAAGTATTTATGGAAGATATAAGCATCCTGCGTATGCTTCCGCAATCGTGAATAGATTGCTTTAAGTCGACGTGTGATATGATTTCAGATTTTTCAAGTAATTCAAGCCAATACTCGGTTTCGTAACATTCCTTTAGTGCGATTTGCAGCTTCGAGATAAAATCGGCGGTGCTTTGCGCGTAATTTGCCTCACGAATATTCGCTCCAATGCTTGTAGCTGAGCGCTCAAGCTGATTTTTTAATGAATAATGCCCTTGAATACTGTCGCATAAATGTAATATGTCTATTGCAAACGACATTGATAAATCCACAAGCTTGTTATCCTTCATAAAGCCTCCAAAAAGGAATTAAATGAAATCGTGCGGCATTTAGCCGCACGATGAAATCACTTCGTGATGAAATCCGCTGACGCGGATGAAATCGAAGCTGCGCTTCGGTTGAATTAAATCCGCCACCGCCGCGCACGGCGATTTCATCCGAGCCTCGCGAGGATTTAATCCCGCAGGGATTTATCCCGACTCGCAGAGGCGGATTTAATTGCATTTGCCGAACGGCAAATGCCTCATTCCCACTCGATTGTGCCTGTCGGCTTCGGAGTCAGATCGTAAAGAACTCTGTTAATTCCCTCAACCTCGTCGGTTATACGCGCGGTAACCTTGTGGAGAACCGCGTAAGGAATTTCCTCAATAGTCGCGCTCATTGCATCCTTGGTGTTGACAGCGCGGATTATTGCAGGCCAGCCCTCGTAGCGGCTGTCGTCCTTAACGCCGACACTCTTCATGTCGGGTACTACAACAAAATACTGCCATACCTTCTCTGCAAGACCGTTCTTGTCGAACTCATCGCGCAAAATAGCATCAGCCTCGCGGAGAGCATTCAGACGGTCGCGGGTGATTGCGCCAAGGCAACGGACACCGAGTCCGGGACCCGGGAACGGCTGACGGTAAACCATAGCGTGAGGAAGTCCGAGAGCCTCGCCGACTACGCGAACCTCGTCCTTAAAGAGCAGCTTGATAGGCTCAACGAGCTCAAAGTTGAGGTCCTCGGGCAAGCCGCCTACGTTGTGGTGCGATTTAACTGCCTTTTTACCCTCAGCCTGCTTAACGCTTTCAAGAATATCGGGGTAAATCGTGCCCTGAGCGAGGAAATCAACGCCCTCGAGCTTTCTTGCCTCGTCGGCAAAAACCTCGATAAACTCTTTTCCTATTATCTTTCTCTTGCTTTCGGGGTCGGAAACGTTTTCCAAAAGACCAAGGAAGCGGTCGGTAGCATCGACGTAAATAAGGTTAGCGTCAAGCTGATTGCGGAAAATCTCCACTACGTTTTCGGACTCGTTCTTCCTCATGAGTCCGTGATTTACGTGTACGCAAACGAGCTGCTTGCCGATTGCCTTGATAAGAAGCGCTGCAACGACTGAGCTGTCAACTCCGCCCGAAAGAGCGAGAAGCACGCGCTTATTTCCTACCTGACGGCGTACAAGCTCTACCTGCTCGTCGATAAACGCATTCGCAAGCTCGGGAGTCGTGATACGCTGCATAGAATCAGGTCTTTTGTTAGAATCCATTTTTATATCCTCCGAAAAAATAAGATTTTTCATTTCCGATTAGAAATTTTATAGAAATATTTTATACCTTTTTTCGACGCTTGTCAAGAAAAAATATAAGCCTTTTTCATATTTTTACCATTTTCACAATTACAAGTCGCATTTTTAGAAAAAAATACAAAAAATAACGCAATTATTTGTGGTAATGCGTGCCCTTGATTATGTTGAAGCCTCGGTAAAGCGCTTCAAGCAGGATAACGCGCATGAGCTGATGTGGGAAGGTGAGCTTTGAGACGGATAGACGCAGGTCACATTCCTTTTTTACCCTTTCGTCAAGTCCGTGTGAGCTGCCTATCACAAGGCAAAGCTCCCCATGGCTTGTCGCTATATCGTCGAGCTTCGCCGCAAGCTCCTCCGAGGAGAGCTGACGTCCCTCGACGCACATCGCGATTTTATACGCCCTTTTGGGCATCTCGGCAAGGATTTTATCACCCTCGCGGGAGAGCACCGCCGCAATCTGCGCCTCATTAGGCGAGTCGGGGAGCTTTTCTTCCTTTAAGTTGACCGTCGTCAGCCTGCAAAAGCCGCCGAGTCTTTTTTCGTACTCTGCCGCCGCCTCTCGGAGATAACTCTCCTTGAGTGTACCGACGGTAATAAGCTTTACGTTTATCATATCAGGCTACTCACTTTGCAAAAAAGCTGAGAATGAAGGGAATTACCGTAAGCTCGATCACATCCCAAAGAAAAGTGAATGCGAAGGCTACGCAAGCGATAAGCAGAGGGCGCGATTTGCGCATTCTGCGCTCTCCGTCAGCGATAAACTCCGTCTTTTGCTCCTCGCTCCAATCGGCGGGCAGCATTTCGACGGTAACGCCCTTGCGGGAAAATCCCCTATTATAGATGAGATACCAGAATATAAGCACGGTAGCCACGCCCGTGTAGCCGATGAGAATATAAAGGGAATACTCCACGAAAAGCTCCAAGAGGAGTCTGTACGAGAGAAACACTGCCATAGTAGCCGCTACAAGACACAGAAGTCGGAGAATGTTTCCGTACATCTTGCGCTTGTCAACGGGCTTGCGTTCCTTTTCGGGGCGCGGCGTCCTTTTTCTTCTTTTTGCCATTTTTAGAATACCTTTACAGCGCCTACGGGGCGAATACGGAGAACTATGCACTTGCCCTCGCCGAATACGCTGTCCATTACCTTACGGTAATTTTCAACCTCTGTTGTGGGAACGAACGCCTGAGTCGTGCCCGCAAAGCCGCCGCCGTGAACTCTCCAAGCCGCCTTTTTGCCTGCGAGAGTGTTCTCAGCGAGGCAGAGAGCAAGAGAAAGGCCCTGCTCGGTAAGATTTTTGGTGGTATATACGTTCTGGAGATAGCAGAACGAGGATCTGCCCGAGGCAAGAACCTCGGAGAAGAATGCGTCGAGGTCGCCTGCCTTGAGAGCGGCTGTCTGCGCCTTTACTCGCTCGTTTTCATTCATAAAGTGAAGTGCGCGCAGGATTGCTCTGTCGCCAACCTTTTCGCGAAGCACGGGAATTTCACGCATAAGCTCACAGCTGCAAACCTCGCGGAGCACTTCCTTTCCGAAGTGAGCTGCAACAGCCTTCATTTCCTTGGGAACGGATGCATAGTCGTCAGTGAGGTCGGCATGATTTCCGCCTGTGTTTACGATACAGAGGTTGTAGCCCTTGGCGGAAAGATCAAAATCAAGCTTTTCGATAACGGGAGCGTCGGGCTTTTCAAAGTCGATCGCGACGATTCCGCCGACGGCGCATGCTACCTGGTCCATAAGACCGCAGGGCTTTCCGAAAAATACGTTTTCGGAATACTGCGCGAGCATTGCTATCTCGACGTTATCAACTCCACCGTCGTTGTAGAAATGGCTGAGAATGTTTCCGACCATGTCCTCAAATGCCGCAGATGAAGAAAGTCCCGAGCCTTTGAGAACGTTAGAGGTGGTGTACGCGTCAAATCCGCCTATTTTATGGTTGTTCTTTAAAAAGCCTGCGCACATACCTGCGATGATGGATTCGGACGTTCCGAATTTTTCACTTACAGGAGCGGAGTACGCATTGAAATCAACTTCGTCCTCGGGGAAGCCTTCGCTCTTTATGCGGATAACGGAGTCGTCTCTCTTTGCGGCAACCGCGATAATGTCAAGGTCTATCGAAGCCGCGACTACGCAACCGCGGTTGTGGTCTGTGTGGTTACCCGACAGCTCGCTTCTTCCCGCGACGGAGAAAAGAGATATCTCGCGCTCGCCGTAAAGGGCTTCAAATTCCTTGATTGCGCCTATATATCTTTGCTTTTGGTGAGAAACCGCGCCCTCGCCGTAAATGTATGCGAATTTTGCGTCAAGCTCCCCCGAATTTATGTGATCGATCATTTTTAAAGTATTCATAGTTAAAAAACCTCCTTGAAAATCTTGAAGACATTATTCAATATACATTATATCATGTAACGGCGGCTTACACAAGAGCATTTTGTTAATTTTTTGGTTTTTTTCAGAAGTTTTTTCTCGCTCCTTACTTGCAAAAAAGGCGCTTATGTGATACAATTATAGAGTAATTCGCTTGCGAAGGGAGAAAAAATGCGCTATTTCAAGAAATTTGCCGATTTTTGTTCGGGGCTTGCCGCCTTTTCGGGCGCAGTTTCCCTTTTGCTTCGGTATTTGAAGTTTGACCCGAAGAACGTAGAGGAAGAGCTTGGACTGATAGATAAGATCAAGCTTTATTTTTCAAAAACGGATAACGTTGATAATTTCCTCATGCTGCTTTTGGTCGCGTTTTTCGCGCTTTCGGTTGCCGTGGCGTGCATTCTGCCGAGGCTTCCTTCTGTGTCGTTTTTTTTTACTGTTCTGCCCTTGGCACTCTCTATCGACATGGTCGCCGCAGGCAGAATAAAATCAAGCCCCATGCTGTACGTTATACTTGCTGTTATTGCATCGGTGGGTACGCTTTACGAGTGCCTCAGGCGTGACAAGGAAACGGGCGGGAGGCAGGGAGCTGTTGCAAATTTCCTTGCTTGTGCGTTTGTATCGGCGTTTTCCTTTTTCATTTGGTGCAAGCAAAGAAGCGTGTCGCTTCTGGATACTAAAGAAAGCCTCGAATTAAATTTTTTTGATTACGAAATATACTCTAATCTTGAAAATGCAAACGCGAAAGTGCTGTTGATTTTTACAATTATGTACGCAGTGATAGCGCTTATTCTTATCGTTTTCGGAAATATTTATTTCATCGGTCCGTGCCTGACGGCTATGCCTGCCGCAGCATCGATTTATCTTTGGAATACAGAGCGCATCTCGGCTCATGCCGAGGTGATAGTTACTCTTGCGGTTGTTGCTTTTGTTACCTCGCTCGTTTGCATGCTCCTCGGTGTTGCCACGCCGCGCCGCTCAAGACACAGACTATAAGCGATACCGACGGCGTAGTGCTCGTTTGAATAGAACAGCCCCCAATTAGCACCTTTGAGAATTTCGAAAGTGAAGATTTCTAAAGCATAACGTAAAAGCCGAAGGGCTATTCCAACGGGCTTGCGGATATTGTGTTTTGATTTTTTATATTTTATTATACAAAGAGGTAAACTATGAAATTAACTATGAACGTTAGCCCCATGAACGGAAAGCTTACTTACTCGGAGTTTTTTGATTTGCTCGCGGGCGCGGGCTTTGACTCGGTTGACTTTATGCTCAACGACCTTGTTTTTGACAATTCCGAAATGACCTTGGCGAACACCGCAGAGTACTGCGATGCGGTAAAGCGCGCGGCAAACGAAAGAGGACTTACCATTGAGCAGACGCACGCGCCGTTTCAGTTCAAAAAATGGGACGACAAGGAGCATTTTGAAAGCGTCATATTTCCGCGCACGGTGCGCTCTCTTGAAATGTCCGCCCTTCTCGGCGCGAAGATCTGCGTCGTTCACCCCTTGCATTACAAGAAATACAAGGGAAATGAAGAGGAAATGTTCCGCTTGAATATGGAGTTTTTCGGCCGTCTTATTCCGTACTGCAAGGAGTACGGCGTAAGGGTGGGAATCGAGAATATGTGGCAGAGGGATTCGAGGCGCAAATGTATAGTGATGGATACCTGTAATACCGCCGAGGAGCTTATCAGATATATAGATACGCTTGACAGTGAGTATATGGTGGCTAATCTTGATATCGGGCACGTCGGACTTGCGATGCGAGACGACGAGGCGGAGGATTTTATCCGCGCACTCGGGCACGACAGACTTAAGGCGTTGCACGTTCACGATAATAATTACCAAACGGACGGACACGTTCTTCCGTACTTTGGTTCAATAAATTGGGATAAAGTAACCTCGGCGCTTGCCGATATTGATTACGACGGAGATCTTACCTACGAGGTCAATTCCTCCGAGCTGCTCAACGTCAGCGACGAGACCGCTCGTCCCTTGATGGCAAAAATAATGGCTGACATCGGCAGACATCTTATCAGCCGCATCGAGGAAAAGAAGCGCTTGCGCTGAAATTTCATATTTAATATATACCGGTTGGGACACGGCGTCGCATTACTTGCGACGCCGTGATTTTTTTGGTGAAAATATTAAAAACAACCAAAATTAAGTTTTATCGGAAAAATTAGAGATAATTGTGTAATAATTTTGTATTTTCACGGCTGTTTTTTATAATTTAGCTATTGAAATTTTGATTTTTTTGTGATATAATATATTAAGTTAAAAAATTGTCAATCTCCGTCGGGCGCTAAAATAGCGCCAAAATCTATGCTTTTTTGCGGAGTTTAATTCACAAAAATGAAAACAATTGCGAGGATGGACTTATGAAGGTTACGGTATGTATAGGAAGCTCGTGCCACATTAAAGGCTCACGTCAGGTGGTTGAGCAGCTTCAGGAGCTGATTGCTCAGCACGGTCTTGACGAAAAGGTTACGCTTTGCGGAACGTTTTGTCTTGGAAACTGCCAGCAGGGTGTGTGTGTCACGGTTGACGATGCCTTCCATTCGGTCACGCCCGAGGGAGCGGCAGAATTTTTTGCAAACGAGATTTTAGCAAAGGTATAAGAGATGTTAATAGTTCAAATTTGTATCGGCTCGTCGTGTTACCTCAAGGGCTCTCAGGAAATAGTGGAGCTTTTTGAGAAGGCGGTTAAGGAGTATAATATTGAGGACGAGGTCGTGCTCTCAGGAAGCTTTTGCATAGGGAAGTGCAACCGAGTCGGAGTTACCGTTCAGGTAAATGACGACGTTCACGTCGGTATCACCACGGAGAATTTCAGAGAATTCTTTAAGACGAAAATACTTGACGTAATTGAACGTAATTGAAAAGGAAAGAGGCTGACGTCTTAAGACTCAGTGAAAATAAAAAATAATTTATTTAAAATACAATAGGAGATTTAAAAATGCAGAAGAAAATCACTATCATCGGCGCCGGCTCCGTTGGCGCAACTACGGCGTTTGCTTTGCTTACCCGCGGCGCGGCATCTGAGGTCGTTCTGATCGACGTTAATAAGGAGAAGGCTCTCGGAGAGGCTCTCGACATCAAGCAGGCAACTCCCTTTATCGACAACTGCGATATTTACGCGGGTAGCTATGAGGATGCGGTTGACTCCGACGTCGTTATTATCACCTCCGGAATAGGCAGAAGACCCGGTCAGACAAGACTTGAGCTTGTTCAGACAAATATCGCTATTATAAAGGAAATTTCCGGCGATATCGTTAAGGCTGCTCCTAACGCGATCTACATAATCGTTGCTAACCCCGTTGATATTTTGACTTATGCATTTTTGAAATATACGGGACTTCCCAAGAATCAGGTATTCGGTACGGGAACCGTTCTTGATACTATCCGTCTGCGCACCCGTCTTGCAGAGATCTACAGCGTAAACAAGCAGCAGGTTCACGCGAACGTTCTCGGTGAGCACGGTGACACCTCTTTCGTTGCGTGGTCTACCGCAACCATCGCAGGCGTTCCGCTTTCCGAATACAACGGTGCTATCGCATCCGCGTATAACGTTCCTAACGAGTACACTCGTGAGGACGTTGAAACCTACGTAAGAAAATCGGGCGGAAGAATTATTTCCAGAAAGGGCTGTACCGTTTACGGTATCGGTATGACGTCTACTCACATAGTAAAATCTCTTGCAGGCAGCGCAGAAACCGCAATGACCGTTTCCTCGCTTCACGACGGAGAATACGGAATTAAGGACGTTTGTCTCAGCTCGCTTACGCTTATCGACCATACCGGCGTACGTTCAATAATTACTCAGAAGCTTACCGATGACGAGATTGCAAAGCTCCACGCGTCTGCAGAGGCTCTTAAGGAAGTAATCAAGAACGTAAACTTCTGATTGGGGATACGCTGAATTTATACGCAGGGCGCGTATTGCCCCTGTCCTTATAGACCTTTGTTTCATTGACGCCGCGATAATATCGCGGCGCTTTGAAGGTCTTTACATGAGTCGTATCGGCTCAAAAATTAGAATTACAGTAAATATTGAAGATATTTGAGAAAGGATAATTAAGAATGGAATACCGTATTGAACACGATTCTATGGGCGAAATGAAGGTGCCCGCTGACCGCCTTTGGGCGGCACAGACTCAGAGAAGTCACGAAAATTTTGAAATTGGAGTAGGCATTGAAACGATGCCCCGCGAGATTATACACGCATTCGGAGTTCTTAAGAAGGCGGCGGCTATCACTAACAACAAGCTTCGTCCCGAAAAAATGACCGACGAAAAGCTCGGCGCTATTATGGCGGCTTGCGACGAGGTTATGGCGGGAAAGCTTAACGGACATTTTCCTCTCGTAGTATGGCAGACGGGCTCGGGCACGCAGTCCAACATGAACTCCAACGAGGTTATTGCAAACCGCGGAAATCAGATACTTGGCAAGAAGCTTCTTCACCCCAACGACGACTCTAATATGAGTCAGTCGTCTAACGACACGTTTCCCACGGCTATGCATATCGCAGCAGTTCTTACCCTTGAGGATAAGCTCATTCCCGCAGTAAAGGAGCTTATCGCTACCTTCGTAAGACTTGAAGAGGAGAACGAGGGAATCGTTAAGAGCGGTAGAACGCACCTTCAGGACGCAACTCCCATTAAGTTCAGCCAGGAGATAAGCGGCTGGAGATCCAGCCTTGAGAAGGACGTAGAGCTTATTGAGCGCGCTATCGATCCTCTGCGCGAGCTTGCGCTCGGCGGTACTGCCGTAGGAACGGGACTCAACGCGCCCAAGGGCTTCGACGTAGGAGTTGCCGAGGAGGTTTCCAAGATAACCGGCAAGAAGTTCGTTACTGCGTCTAACAAGTTCCACGCGCTAACCTCTAAGGACGAGCTCGTATTCGCACACGGCGCGATCAAGGCGCTCGCTTGCGACATGATGAAGATAGCGAACGACGTTCGTTGGCTCGCATCCGGTCCTCGAGACGGTCTTGGAGAGATATTCATTCCCGAAAACGAGCCCGGCTCGTCTATAATGCCGGGTAAGGTCAACCCCACGCAGTGCGAGGCTGTTACCATGGTAGCAGTTCAGGTTATGGGTAACGACGTTGCGGTAAGCATGGCGGCTTCTCAGGGCAACTTCGAGCTTAACGTATTTATGCCCGTTTGTATTTACAACTTCCTTCAGTCTGCAAGACTTCTTGCCGAGGCTATCGTGTCCTTCAACAAGAATTGCGCGGTTGGAATCAAGGCAAACAGAGAAAAGATGCACCACAACCTGCATAACTCGCTTATGCTCGTTACGGCTCTCAACCCTTATATCGGTTATGAGAATGCCGCAAAGACCGCAAAGAAGGCGTTCAAGGATAATATTTCTCTTAAGGAAGCTTGCGTTGAGCTTGGCTTCTTGACGGCTGAAAAATTTGATGAGGTTTTCCATCCCGAACAGATGGTATAAATCGGAGGTAAATTGATGAAAGTTAGTTATTTTCCCGGATGCACCCTGAAGAATAAGGCTAAGGATCTTGACTTGTACGCTTACAAGTCTGCCGAGGCGCTGGGTGTAACCTTGGAGGAAATTGAAAATTGGCAGTGCTGCGGCGGTGTGTTTACGACCGCAAATAACGAGATTGCTACGAAGCTTTCCTCCGTTCGCGCACTGAAATACGCAAGCGACAGAGGTCAGCCGCTCGTAACGGTATGCTCCGCTTGCCACAACGTAATAAAGCAGACCAATCACGCTATGCAGACAAATAAAGAGTTTTCCGATAAGGTAAACCGTTACATGGCGGCTGACGGCGGCTACGCAGGCGAGGCAGAGGTATATCATTATCTCGAAATGCTTCGCGACCTCGTAGGCTTTGATAAGGTCAAGGAAGCTGTTGTAAACAGCCTTAAGGGAAAGAAGATCGCGGCTTACTACGGCTGCTTGCTTTTGAGACCTAATAAGGTAATGCGTATGGACGACCCCGAAAACCCCACTATTATGGAGGATTTCATTCGCGCACTTGGTGCTGAGGCTGTCGTTTATGCGAGAAGAAATGAGTGCTGCGGCGGATATATTTCCGTCGAAAGCCCCGATAGCGCAAAGAGAAACTCAAATGCTATCGTTGAAAACGCAAAGGCAGCGGGAGCAGAAATGATAATAACCGCTTGCCCCCTTTGCAAGTACAATCTCGTAAAGAACGGCGCGGATATTCCCGTAGTATATTTCACCGAGCTTCTCGCTGAAGCGCTCGGTGTAAAGTAAGGAGGATACAATGGAAAACAACAGTAAGTATCTTCGTGAAGAAATTTTACGTATGAGCGGCGTTAACACGAGCAAGTGCATGAAGTGCGGAAAATGCTCGGCGACCTGCCCCGCATACGACGAGATGGAGTATCACCCCCATCAGTTCGTAGGCATGGTTGAAACGGGAGATATTGAGCCACTGCTCAACTCCGAATCACTTTATAAATGCCTGTCCTGCTTTGCTTGCGTTGACAGATGCCCCAGAGGCGTTGAGCCCGCAAAGGTAGTTGAGGCAGTACGCCTTGCGGCAATAAGAAAGCAGGGCGCAAACCGTATGACGGCAAACGACGTGCCCGAGATGGTAGAGGAGGATACTCCTCAGCAGCTTCTCGTGAGCGCATTCAGAAAATATACTAAATAAGGAGGAAAAGACAAATGCAAAGAGTTGGTGTTTTTGTATGTTGGTGCGGAAGTAATATCGCAGGTACGGTTGACGTCGTAGCGGTATCTGAGGCTCTCAAGAACGAGCCCGGCGTGGTCTTTTCCGCGAACTATCAGTATATGTGCTCTCAGGCAGGTCAGGAAATGATAAAGGAAGCTGTTCGTGAGCATAAGCTTACGGGTATCGTTGTCTGCTCCTGCTCGCCCAGAATGCACGAGGCTACGTTCCGTAAGACTGCCGCTGCGGCAGGACTTAACCCCTACATGGTTGAGATAGCAAATATCCGTGAGCAGTGCTCTTGGGTACATAAGGATATGATGACGGGTACCGAGAAGGCAATTATTCTCGGAAAGGCGGCTATCGCTAAGGTAAACCTTAATGCGCCCCTTACTCCCGGTGAGTCTCCCGTTACCAAGCGCGCGCTTGTAATCGGTGGCGGTATCGCAGGTATCCAGACGGCTCTCGATATTGCAGATGCGGGATTCCCCGTAGATATAGTAGAAAAGCAGCCCACCATAGGCGGTAAGATGGCTCAGCTTGACAAGACCTTCCCGACGCTTGACTGCGCGGCTTGTATCCTTACTCCTAAAATGGTTGACGTTGCGCAGAACGACAAAATTCGTATTTTCTCTTACAGTGAGGTTACCGACGTACACGGATTTGTCGGAAACTTTGACGTAAAGATCAAGAAAAAGGCGAGATACGTTAAGGAAGACGTTTGTACTGGATGCGGCGCGTGCGTTGATAAGTGTCCTATGAAGAAGGTGCCCAACGAGTTTAACCTCGGTATGGACAACCGCCACGCAATTTACATTCCCTTTGCGCAGGCAGTTCCGAAGGTTGCGACCATTGACCCCAATGCCTGCAACATGTTAAAGAACGGCAAGTGCGGTCTTTGTGCGAGAGTCTGCGCGGCAGGCGCTATCGACTACACCCAGAAGGACGAAATTATAGAAGAAAAGTACGGCGCTATCGTCGTTGCTACCGGATTTAACCCCATCAGCATGGAAAAGTTCGATGAGTATGCGTACAGCCAGTCGAAGGACGTTATCACCTCTCTTGAGTTTGAGCGTCTTACTAACGCGGCAGGTCCTTCCGCAGGAAAGCTTATTCGTCCCTCTGACGGAAAGCATCCTCACACCATCGTTTTCGTTCAGTGCGTAGGCTCGCGTTGCGAGTCCTGTGCTGAAAAGGGCAAGGAATACTGCTCTAAGATATGCTGTATGTATACCGCGAAGCACGCTATGCTTACGCGCGACAAATATCCCGATACCGAGGTTTACGTATTCTATATTGACGTAAGAACTCCCGGTAAGAATTTTGACGAATTCTACCGCCGCGCGGTGGAGGAGTACGGCGTTAAGTACGTTAAGGGTATGGTTGGTAAGATAGTTCCCGAGGGCGAAAAGCTCAAGGTTCAGGCATCTGACCTTATCGCAAACAAGCAGCTTCATATCGATGCTGACCTCGTTGTTTTGGCGGCTGCTATTGAGCCCGACAAGACTGCGCGTCCTCTTGCTACTATGCTTACGGCAAGTATGGATACCAACGACTTCTTTACCGAGGCGCATCCCAAGCTTCGTCCCGTAGAAAGCCCCACGGCAGGTGTGTTCCTTTCGGGTGCATGCCAAGGACCTAAGGATATTCCCGAAACGGTATCTCAGGCGGGTGCTGCGGCGTCCAAGGTTATAGGACTTCTCGCAAAGGATAAGCTTACGGGTAACCCCTGCGTTGCAAGCTCTAACGAGCTTATGTGTAACGGCTGCTCGAGCTGTGAGAGAGTATGTCCTTACGGCGCGATTACCTATATCGATAAGGAATTCCGTATGCCCGACAGAACGACCAAGCTCAGACGTGTAGCTTCTGTAAATCCCGCAGTTTGTCAGGGATGCGGAGCTTGTACGGTTGCTTGTCCTTCCGGTGCTATGGACCTTAACGGATTTAAGAATAATCAGATTATGGCGGAGGTTGACGCAATATGCAAGTAAAAGAATATAAGCCCTTAATAGTTGCATTTTGCTGCAACTGGTGCTCCTACGCGGGTGCTGACCTTGCGGGAAACAATCGTCTCGCATACCCCGCTGACGTAAAAATTATAAGAGTTCCTTGCTCATGCAGAGTAAACCCCATGTTTATTCTTCGCGCATTCCAGCGCGGTGCTGACGGAGTTATCATCTGCGGATGTCACCCCGGTGACTGCCACTATACCTCGGGTAACTACTTTACCCGCCGCCGTATGGCTGCGCTGTTCTCTATGCTTGATTACCTCGGTATTGAGAGAGAACGTACTCGCGTTGAGTGGGTTTCTGCGGCAGAGGGAGCAAAGTTTGCCGCAACCATGAATGATTTTGCCGAGAAGGTTATAGCGCTTGGTGAAAACAAGAGATTGGAGGATCTGAGATGCAAAAAATAACTCGTGAACAGCTTATCGATAAAGCTTCGGAGCTTCTTTCAAACGGCACTGTAAGCTGTGTTCTCGGTTGGGGACAGGGTGAGTTCGGATACGACGTAACTCCCACAGTTTTTAAGAGTGTCGAGGAGATGCAGAACGGATTTGTTTTCAACGATTTCTGCGGAGCTAACTTCTCCAAATATCTCGTTTCCAAGACGGGTAAGATCGATGGTAAGATATTGGTCTTCCTCAAGCCCTGCGATACTTACAGCTTCAACCAGCTTCTTACCGAGCATCGCTTTGACCGCGAAAAGGTTTATGCGGTAGGTATTCCTTGCGAGGGAATGGCTGATATTTCAAAGGTTAAGGCAATAACCGGCGAGGGTATTTCGTCAGTTGACGCAGATGGCGACAAAATCGTTGTTACCACTCTTTACGCCGACGAGCCCGTTGCTATCAATGCTTCCGACGTTCTCGCGGAGCGTTGCATAAACTGCAAGAGCAAGAAGCACGTGGCTTACGACGAGCTTCTCGGCGACGACGGCGACGTCATTGAGACGGGAAGATTCGACGAGGTTGTGCGCCTTGAGGCTATGACTCCCGACGAGCGCTTCGCTTTCTGGCAGAATGAGCTTTCCAAGTGTATTCGCTGCAATGCTTGCCGCGACGCTTGCCCCGCTTGCACCTGCGAAAAGTGCGTGTTCGACAACCCGAACAGCGGCGTTGAAAACAAATCCCCCGCGAACAGCTTTGAGGAAAAGATGTTCCATATCATAAGAGCCTTCCACGTTGCCGGCCGTTGCACCGACTGCGGAGAGTGCTCCAGAGTTTGTCCTCAGAATATTCCGCTCCACCTGCTTAACCGTAAGTTTATCAAGGATATAAACGAGTTTTACGGCGAGTATCAGGCAGGCGCTGAGGTTGGCGCAAGAGCTCCCCTCGTTGACTATACCACCGAGGACCTTGAGCCCGGCGAGGTTTTTGACAGGAGGGATAACAATGCTTAAGTGTTCTCTTGATAAAATTCAAAGCCTTTTTGCAAAAATCAGCGAAAACGCAAAGCTTTATTTGCCCGTAGACAATGCCGACGGAACGGCATCGTACGGTGAGTGGAGCGAGGGTGTTGAGTGGTCGAAG